>JABAAI010000014.1 GCA_014238825.1 Leptospirales bacterium | reverse complement strand
GATATTGATAGTTTTCGCATACCTTGGTCTTACTTCAATTTGTGCTTATAAGGCCTATTCCGGAATTGAATGGAATATCCCTTATTTGAAGGCCCTCCTAGACAAAATAAGTGAATATTTCAATATTCTAAGAAAGAAAGCTTAGGAGCTATTCATAACATAGCTCTTAAGCTTTTTCTAAGTTTTTGGGTATAATTATATAAACTAACTATTGCTTGGTTATTTGATTCTTTATTGTGACTTTATCACCTCACCAACTCTGGAATTTGATATCTCCTAGATTTAGAAGCCTTTTTTATTCTTTGCCGTTATTTGTGCAATGGTGGCCTGCTCTCTATTTTGAAAAAGACAAAGAAGCTCTCAAAAAAGCAGATACTGCTTTTTGCTATTCCATATTTTTTTTCGGAGGCTTGTTTTGTGTTTTTATAGTATACACGATTTCAGCGATCTTCGAACATTCTTTAAATCCGATTGTCTATTATCTTATCTATGCCTTTCATAGCATCTGGGGTGTCTTATATCTAAGCCTTTCATTATTACTCTGCTATGAGATAATTAGAAAGAAAAAATTATATCTTTGGCAACTTCGTGTTTCATATCCTGAAAAATTTATCAATTCCATTAAAACTAAGTTTAAATAAAGCAATCGCCATTAGCAAGCGGATAAATTCTAAGCTTTATAAGTGCTTTTTTTGTCGATAGACCTATTAGTGAGTTTTTTTAGGAAATCTATCTTCATCGCCCTAGCTCTTTTGCTTTTATTACAATTTACCGCCTGCGATAAAAAACTAAGTGGTGATTTTGGCTGGGCGACCTGGGATAAAAAAGATACTACAGTTAAAAATATACTCATCGCTAAAAATCTATTCCAAGAAGAAGAGTTTAAGATAAAAAGAAAGCATATTCATTTTTCAGAAAGTCAAATAATTTGGTGGTTCTATCAAATCACAAATGCTCCTTTCTGGACCAAGAAAACACTCCATGCTATGCTCTATAAAAAAAACTATTCCTTAGAAAACTCAATCATTGATTTACGTGAGCTATATTTACACAAAGGCACAAAACATCCCTACGCTCGATCTTCTTATGAAGGCTTGGACTCCGGTCATTATATCTTACGAATCAACTACGATAATAAAATAATTGATAATGTAGAATTTTTCATATCTCCCTCACCATCAATATTCAAGAATGAGTAGATAGAATATAAAATAATAATTTTGGAAACACAAGTTAATAAACAAAAACCTCTCTTACTTGAAAATAAAAACATTCTTTTTTGTGGTGCAAATGGTCGCTCTGGGCTAGAAGCCGCACACTTAGCGGCTAGCCTAGGAGCAAATGTAATTGTCTCTGATATTTATACACCATCAAAATCAAAAGATAAGCTTAGTAAAAGATTCTCTAAAAATAACGCTAAACCATTCTTAGATTTTAGACATCGACAAGACCCCGCTATACTAGAGCCAAAAAACAGAGCTAAAAATTCATCCTCTGCTTCTAAGTCTTCTTACTATCCTATCGATGTTATAGTTATTCCACCGGGTTTAGATCCCAAATTAGAAATTATAGATGAAGCACGAACAAGAAAAATACCAGTTTTATCTGAAAATGATTTTGGCTTTGAGAATCTAATTAAGATATATACGTCTCAAAAAATAAAGCCGCCCATTATCATCGGTGTAACAGGAACTGACGGTAAATCCACAAGCACAGCCTTGCTCTCAGAGTTAATCAATACGACTCTTTCTCTAAATAGCGATGATAAAAATACGAGATCATTATCTGCAATCCCTTGTGGTAACTTTGGCTGTCCCCTTTCTGAAGTAGCAAACATGGCATTGGCATTAGATTTCTATGATGTGCTCGTTGTAGAACTCTCTTCTTTTCAATTAGAATCCCTCTCATCTTTCAAAGCTCAAATAGCACTTTTCCTAAATCTGGCATCGGATCACATGGACCGATACACAAGTCTTGACGAATATTTTTTAGCAAAACTAAATATTTGTAAATATCAAGATCAAGAAGACATTCTAATTATAGAAGAAAGTTTAAGAAACAATATTAATGCAATTTGGGAAAAGGAAGCCTTAAAAAAAAGCCGCCCTAGAATAATTTCAATAAATCCGCCTACACAAAGAGATAAAGATACTCACAATTATCAGGATAATCAAAATAAGCAAGATGATAAATTTATCTATTGGAGAGATAAGCCATTAGTCCCATTTAAAGATCTTAAACTAATTGGCTCACATAACAAAAAGAATATTCAATTTGCCCTCTTAGCTCTTAAAGAACTTAGCTCATACTTTGATAGCACTATAAATGAAAAAGCATTGCAAGAAAAGCTAATCAGTTTCTCCGGCTTGCCCCATCGTTTAGAATTTATTAGTGAATTAAAACTAGAACATAATATAAAATTTTATAACGATAGCAAATCCTCTACCGTACAGGCAGTGCTTGCTGCTATTAATAGTTTTGAATCTTCACGAATTTTTTTGCTTTGTGGTGGTAAAAATAAAGGTGATAACTTTAGCCCACTAGCAAGATTAACTCATGCTAAACTAGATATCTTCCCTTTTGGAGAATCTGGATTAGAAATACATCAACAAATAAAAAAAAACCAAGAAGGTTACTTAGTTCCAATGCTTCATTCTAGCACAACGGATTTGGAAAAAGCCTTTGTGCTAGCTCTCCTTAGTGCTAAAAATCATATCCGAAGTCTTAATAAAAAAGACAAGTCACAAGAACTAAATAATTCTTGCATTGTACTCCTAAGTCCTGGTTGTACCTCCTTTGATGCCTATCAAAATTATATGGAGCGTGGCGAACATTTTAAAAAATTAGTTGCTAAGAAAATCGAAATGGAACTAAAGCATAAATTATAAATGATAAATAGATGGCTAAACAAAGATGATACTGGAGCAACGCTACTCCCCTACCGCGACCATGATGGACGTGACCTAATATTATTTGCTATCATTTTAGTATTGGCATTTGGTGGTCTTCTTTGCTTGCAATCCATATCAGCAACCATAGCTGAAAACCTCCATGATGATGCCTCCTACTTTGTGAAGAGACAAGCACTCTGGTTACTATTAGGCCTTATCATGATGTTAGTACTAGCAACAGTACGCCTAGAGCTGATAGAAAAAGCAGCTACCGTGATAATGCTAATCTCTTTATGCCTACTCTTGCTAGTCTTCGTTCCTGGAATTGGTAAAAGCATTCCTTCTTCTCACGGTAGCTTTAGTCGTTGGCTCAACCTTGGTTTTATTTCTATCCAACCCTCTGAATTCAGCAAGCTGGCTCTAGTGGTTTTTTTAGCACACATAATGACACAAGAAGAAGCGTCAGAAACAAGAAAATGGCAAGCTCTCACAAAGCCCGCTCTGCTAATCATCCCCACACTTATTGCAATACTATTGGAACCACAATACGGCACAACTATCTGTATCTTGTCTTTTATTTTTATTATGATATATAGCTCTGGTTTTCCGCTACTGCGCCTACTTGTACTCGGTCTCTCCTTCCTGCCACTGCTAGGAATTTTATTGGTTTTTTGGCCCTATCGTCTTAAAAGATTTTATACATGGCTTGATCCCTACGAATATCGTTTTGAGGGGGGATACCAATTAGTGACTTCTTACCGTGCTTTTCAAGATGGTAGCTGGTTAGGACAAAAATTATCCCTTGGCCTTGCCCACCGCTACTTACCTTACGGACACACTGACTTTGCATTAGCGCTTTTAGCCGAAGATTTTGGCTGGATTGGAGTTTGCTTGCTACTGATAGTATTTGTGCTATTCATGTGGCGCTCATTAGTCTTAATCAAAAAAATAATGCATAAAAAGTTTTGTACTTTACTCGCAAGTGGAATCCTAATAATGATTATACTCCAAGTGATACTCAATCTTTTTGTTGTTACCGGCCTTATTCCAACTACAGGTATAGGATTACCCTTTTTCAGTTATGGCGGCTCTCTACTAATTAGCACACTTGGTCTCTGTGGTCTCCTTCTAAATGCTACCAGAATTCAGCCAGATACTTAATTCTTGCAAATAATAATACCTCATTTACTTGACATATTACTAATCTTTTTGCTATATTACTGTTTTAGGAATATAATCCCATCTCTCAGATTAGCGGAAATATAAGTGGTCTCAAGGCAAAGCAACGCCAGCTCCTAAAAAAAATTCTTGAGAAAAGAATCCGTGAAAATACTCTCGTCTCTTTAGACTTTGCCCGCTTACTATGCTCTCTATCCTTTGAAATTCGTCGCCAAATTGGCGTACTCATCAAACGAAATGGCTATGTTCACTCGCTAATGGTCGGCAATACTCATAGCATCATGCTACCCAAACTAGAACGAAATCGAAGTACACGTCTACGCGGTCTACGCCTCGTACACACCCATCTTAAAGAAGAGGCCCTCTCAAAAGAAGATTTAAGTGACCTTTGCTTATTGCGCTTGGATTATATAACGGCCATCACGATTGATAGTAGTGGACTACCTAAACTAATTCATAGTGCTTACATCTTGCCAACTAGTAGCAATGGTTATCATCTAGAAAGTCCTTGTAATTTCGCCAAGCTCCCTGAAAATTTTTCAGAACAGATAGAATATCTAGATAGCTTAATTTCCCAAAAACAAAAAAAGGGCTCCCTTAATACAGAAAACGGAGCCATCTTAGTTGGTGTTTACACTCCAGAAATGCGACAAAGTCGAAGCACAGAGGCCTCTATTAAAGAACTAAAAGAACTCTGTCGGACAGCCGAGGTTAATGTAATTGAAACAGTTATCCAAAAACGAAGTTCTTTAGATCCGATAAGTGTTTTAGGCTCTGGGAAAGCACAAGAGATTGCCCTGCTTGCAGTACAAAATAATGCAGAGCTAATTATTTTTGACTTGGAGCTCAGCCCCGCACAAGCAAAGCGACTCTCAGAAATTTGCGAGTTAAAAATATTAGATAGAACTCAAATTATATTAGATATTTTTGCCAAGAACGCAACGACTAGAGATGGGAAACTTCAAGTAGAATTAGCCCAGCTCCGCTATTTAAAAGGCAGACTTAGTGAAAAAGACGATAACATGTCTCGCCTTACTGGTGGCATTGGTGGCAGGGGACCTGGTGAAACAAAACTAGAAATAGGACGTCGTAAGGTAAGTCAACGCATCAAAGGACTTGAGAAAGAACTAACACAGCTTAAAAAAAGACGCATCCTCAATCGGACACTAAGAGGCAAGCAAGTTCCCACTGTCTCCATTGTTGGTTATACCAACTCCGGTAAATCAACTCTGCTAAACTCGCTTACAAACTCACTAGTCCAAACTCAAGACAAACTCTTTGCTACCCTAGACCCAAGGACACGCCGCCTACGTTTTCCTAAGGAAAAGGAAATTGTCATAGCCGACACAGTTGGTTTTATCCACGACCTACCCAAGGAGCTAAGTCGTGCTTTTAGTGCGACCCTCGAAGAGCTAATAGATGCCACACTACTCTTGCACTGTATTGATGCTAGCGACCCTCAATGTAATCAAAAGCTCCTAGCGGTCAAAAAAATTCTTAGTGAAATGGACATCGCTCATATCCCTGTAATTCAAGTATATAATAAATGTGATTTGATTGACAAAGAACATATAACTTTTCTCAATTCAGAAGCAAATAATATTTGTATTTCAGCGAAAAATAAAAATAATTTCAAATCACTCCTAAAAATAATGGAACAAACACTTTACCCTAGCTCTGAAAACTGAGTAAAAGTAAGTTTTGATTAAACTGATCGCACAAATGAGCGCCAAGCTTCTAAAAGTTTAAAACCATTACCATCTTTTATAGCTCCTAAACAAATTTGAGCAGCTTTTTTTAGTTCAAGTCCCCGCATTAAAGAATAGATTAAAGCGGCATTCATGGCAATAGCATGATTTTCAGCCAAAGAGCCATCCCCCTTAAGAAAATTAAGGCTCCGTTCTTTTGCCTCTTCAATGCCTGTAATTTCTAAGTCTTTGTAGGCATGCCTTGTAAACCCAAAGTCTTCGGGGCTAAGCTCTCCCCTTTCTTGAATTTTACCAGAGCCGGTGCGAATAAAATAACTGGGGGCAGCCCAAGACACCTCATCTAAACCATCATCTGAACAAATAACGTAAGCCTCTCTTCCAAGCTGTGCTAAAGCCTCGGCAATAACTTCTTGAAAACGCTTATCAAAAACACCTAATAATTGATACTTAACGGGAGCAGGGTTTGTTATTGGACCGAGTAAATTAAATATAGTACGAATTTTTAGAGATTTTCTAGCGGGGGCTGCATATTTCATAGCAGGATGCCAATTCGGAGCATAAAGAAAAGTAATCCCTACGGCATCCAAACAGCTCTTAGTTTCTTCCTTGGAAAGCTCCAAGCTAATTCCCAATGATTCTAATAAGTCAGCAGAGCCACTTTTACTGCTCACAGCCCTATTACCATGCTTAGCTACAGGGATACCTAATGAGGCTAGGATAATAGCCGAAAGGGTTGATACATTAAGACTTGAAGAACCGTCTCCCCCTGTGCCACAGGTATCGCATAACTCACCTATTGCCGGTTGCTGAGAAATTTGCTCAGAAGGCCAATCTACAGCAAAACTACGCATGCACCTAGCAAAAACAGCAATCTCAAGACCACTCTCCCCTTTTTGAGCAAGTGCACTAAGGCAATTAGCTATTTCCGCTTCAACTAGTTTGCCCGTCATAATCGAGCATATTAAAGATTCAGCTTCTTTGGAATCAAGGTCCCTAGTGCTTAAAATTTTTTCTAGCTCAGTCACAAATATCAGTATCTTGACATTTTTGAAGTGTAGCCTTACAGTGACCACCGAGATCTACACAAGTATAACATACACTCTCACCGTCTCTCGTAAAATCACCACAATCAGTAGGACCAAGACAATGACCATCTAAACATTTCAGTGATTCAGCACAGCTAGTAGTGGTATCGCAAGCCTCTCCTACACCTACGACAGGATTCTGAACTACACACCCAAGAGCAAAAAACAAGGAGAAGCTCAAAATAGCAAGATAAACGATATAAACACGCAAGAGATTATAGCTTATAAAAGATGTGTTTTCAAGTACTCTCTTCATACTATGATTAAAGTATATGCGAAGTAGGGATAATGTCAAGTTTTTTTATTGCTATTTTTAGAATAAATTTTTTTAATGGATGAATATTCTTAGTAAGAACTTCTGGAGATATAAAAAAATATGGCAAAAGTATATTATGACGATGATGCTGATTTGACTATTTTGACTGGCAAAACTATTGCTGTCATCGGTTATGGAAGCCAAGGACATGCTCAAGCACAAAACATGAAGGACTCTGGTCTTGATGTGATTATTGGTCTACAACCATCATCAAAATCTGTCCCCATCGCACAAGAAGATGGTTTTACCGTCCTCAGCCCAAAAGAAGCCGCTCAAAAAGCAAATATTATTCAAATCCTAGCACCAGACACAGTTCAAGCCAAAATATATGAAGACGAACTCAAACCTCATCTTATGAGTGGTAAAGCCTTAGTATTCTCTCATGGCTTTAATATCCATTATGAATCTATAGTACCACCGAAAGAAATAGACGTTTACATGGTCGCTCCGAAAGGTCCTGGTCATTTGGTACGGCGTGTATATCGTGAAGGTGGTGGTGTCCCTAGTTTAATAGCTGTATACCAAGATGCCACTGGTGAAGCGCACAAAAGGGCTTTGGCACATGCCTCTGCCGTTGGTTCTGGGAGAGCAGGAATTTTAGAAACTAGCTTTAAAGATGAAACAGAGACTGATTTATTTGGAGAACAGGCTGTACTCTGTGGTGGCTTAAGCAACCTAATTCAAAAAGGCTTTGAAACCTTAATTGAAGCGGGCTATGATCCTGACATTGCTTACTTTGAATGCTTACATGAAGTAAAGCTAATTACAGATTTAATTTATGAAGGTGGTCTTGCTAGAATGCGCTATTCCGTCTCTGATACCGCTGAATATGGAGACTATAGCAGTGGTCCTAAAGTCATCGGTTCCGATGTTAAAAAAAATATGCAAAACATTTTAAAGAATATTCAGAAAAAAGAAGGCGGGATATTCGCTAAAGAATGGATAGCAGAGTCTAATAAAGGTTTCCCAAATTTCAAAGAAATGCGCCAAAAAAATAATAATCATCCAATCGAAAAAGTAGGTCAAAAACTACGAGGGATGATGAAGTTTCTCAATACATAGCTAAATTCATTAGCTATGAAAGGCTAAGCAATGTCTAGATTTCTCAAGATAAGCTAGACAACTAGAGGAAACCACAAGTCCTAATAAAGTTAAAGGTTTTTTAAAAACTGCCTTGCTTTATCCGATATAGACTAAACAATCGAAAATTGTCTGAATTTTATATTCATTATGATGAGATATTTTATAATAATTTGTATATACTGTTTTTGCTATACCTCCTTTGCTTGTAGCTCAGAGACGGAAATTAGCTCTTTAGATGATTTAAACGACGATACCCTTCAAGCACATTCATGGCGAGGCTGGGCTCTCATAAATGTTTGCTACTCTAGTAACGATGGAACATACGTAAATTGCACTTGCAACTCAAACAGTATAGATTGTCAGCTAGATGAATTTAATAATGCTCAAAAAAATATTTTTGCGAGAGATCATAATGCGATACTAGATATAAAGGCAGACGGTAGCAATCAAAGCACTTTACAGCTCTGGCTTGCATATCCACAAAATGAAATTTTAAAATACCTAATAAACTTTAGTTTCAATGATGGATATAGAGAAACTAGTCCTGGCGTTCATAGTGAGGTTCCAATCCAAAATCTTAACTTCACACCAACTCCAAGTCATGTAATCTCAGAAAATGGTGGCGGTGCCATTGGCGAGGTAATTGCTTTTAGACTGGAGCAAAATCAAAATTCCTTGGAAGGAGGAATAGAATTGAATATCGTTGATTATAATAAAAATTATATTCCTGATGGAACAGGGAATTATATAGAAACAAATGTTTCTTTTCTATACTCAGTTTTTCTCAACAAAGTAGAAAAACAATAGTAGAAAAACTGTAATAATGATAGCACTAAGAAATAAAATACGAAGAAAACGAGCATTGCAAATAACTTTGCTAAGCATCTTAGTAATCTGCTCACCTTATGCCTTAAAAGGACAAAAGACGAAACAGAAGGCGGGACAAAAAAAAGCCGAAGGCATTGGAATTACCGCACTACCATTTTTGAACTATAATGACGATCTAGGTGCCGTATATGGGGCACGCCTAATCGGTACTTATTACGAGAGTAATCACTCACCATATCGCTATCGCTTTTGGGCTGAATATCTAAATTCGTCACTTAGCTATGAGAAACACAGTGTTTTCTTTGAATATCTAACAAAAGATAATGCCACAATTAAAGTAGAGCAGGGCTATAAAAAAAATATAGTAGCACGTTATTATGGCTCTGGAAATTTTCAAGATATTAGAAGAATTCAAAGAACTATAGGAGAAGAAGACCCCCCTCTAGCGATAGGGCCTAATATACTAAGAGAAGAACAAGACCCACTCGGTCTTAGTTCTGATGAAATTATAGATAGCCAAGATCGTTATTATAGCTATGATTATCGCAACTCATACCTAGAAACTTCCTACGAAACGTGGCTAGCTCCCAAAAATCTAAAAGTATTAGTAGGTTTAATAAAACAAAGCTATAGAATTAATTCTTTTTATAATAAAACAGAGTCAGGAAATATAGAGCCAAATATCCCAACGTATATTGACATACATCAGCCTCTGGGCTATGATGCTGTAATTGATGACGAGCCTAAGTCCATCAATTTACTACGCTTTGCCCTTGCATTTGATTCACGCCCTCGCAAGGAAAATCTTAGCCCTAGCTCTGGTATCTTTACAGATATCCACTACGAAAATTCAAGCGAAAATATTTCGAGTAACTATGATTATTCAAATCTGAGCTTCACTTGGAGGCATTATTTAGAAATATCGCCTGCTTTCTGGAAAAAACAAAAAATGAAAAGTATATTTGCCTATAGAGTCCTAGCTCGTAACACGTCAAGTGGCACAGTGCCTTTTTTTGAGGAGGGAAAAATACGTAGTATTAATGAAACTACAGAGGGTGTCGGCGGTGTTCATGGGGTACGTGGCTATCCTTCCAACCAATTTGTTGATAAATTTATAACAATAGCCAACTTCGAATTACGACATAGCTTTTTGCAAAGCGAAATTTTTGGATACTCTGAATTTCAAGCACTAATTTTTTATGATATAGGACGTGTTGCTCCTTCTAGAGGAGAATGGGAGGCAAAGGATTTCCATGCAGCGTACGGTCTAGGTGGCAGTATGTTTTGGCATAAGAAAAGCATAATCCAAGTATTTTTTGGATTTTCTGAGTTTCACAGTTATACAAGTCTCAATCTCTCGCATAGCTTCTAATTTTTGAACTAGCTTATAAAAAGACTTACTCTCCTACGTAGATCTTTCTTGTTTTTTTATCTAACTCATCGATATTTAGCAGTATAATAAAATCATAAGTGTTAAATTTAAAATCAATAGCAACTTTGCTACAAACCTTGCAACCTACTTTCATATAGGCAATAAAAAGAGGAGTTATATCATCAGGTACATAATCAGGCTTTGGCGTATGAATTAACGATGAGACTCTATGTTCTTCAATTGTTTTAATAAAATGCTTACTATGATAGTAATTTTGATCTTTTATATAAGAATACATTCGCCTTGCGTTTGCTTCACTCGTCCCGGGAAAAGAACAAGAACCAAAAAGAAATTTCTTGTCGATAGATACCATGTGTGCTACCAATGTTTTCCACATTAAATGCAAGACTCTACCGTTACGATAATCTTTATGAATACAAGCTCGACTAAGCTCTAGACTCTGATTTAGGACATCTTCTCCTAAATCATTAACTTTAAATAATTTTTCAGTGCAAAATCCTTTGTTTTCTTTGGCTATCTTATTACTTTGCAAGCGATAAGTACCAATAATACGATTTACGCGTGTATCTATGGCAATAAGATGATCACAGTAACTATCATAGTCTTCTATGTCTTTTTGTTTAGCATGTGATGACTCTAAGCCTTCATTTAACTCCATATTGAAAATTTCATAACGGAGCTTATAAATAGCATCGAGCTCATTTTCATCTTTTAAAAATCTTATTTCAAAAATAGACATAAAGCAGTTTCACTAAGAAAATACAATGTATATAATGACTTGCAATTCAGCTAAGCTATATAAGGTGCCCAGGGGTGGAATCGAACCACCGACACGAGGATTTTCAGTCCTCTGCTCTACCGACTGAGCTACCTGGGCCTAAAAAATACTACAGTATAGCTACATAATGCTATAGCATTTGTCAATTTTTTTTAGATTTTAATTAAAATTTTAAATTTTTAATTTTGCCTTTATATTTTGATTTGACAGCTTAGCTAGTTATTAGCTCTTAAGATAGCATTAGTTTTATGAAACATACTCTTAGCTATTTAGACTATTTAGAAGCAGAAGCTATTCATATTATCCGAGAAACAGCTGCAATTTTTGAAAAAGTTGTCATACTTTTTTCTGGTGGTAAAGACTCCTTGGCAGTGCTCTTTTTGGCACGCAAAGCCTTTTATCCAGCCAGTTTGCCATTCCCACTATTGCACATTGATACTGGTCATAATTTTACTGAAACATTAAGCTTTAGAGATGATTTAGTAAAAAAATATCAGCTAAAATTATTTATTCGTTATGTACAAAACTCCATAGACGAGGGTAAAGTTAAAGAAGAGATGGGCAAATTTCCCAGTCGCAATAAACTACAAACAGTAACTCTCTTAGATGCTATTGAAGAATTAGAATTAGATGCTTGTTTGGGTGGAGCACGCCGTGACGAGGAAAAGGCACGAGCTAAGGAACGCGTTTTTTCAATTAGAGATGAATTTGGGCAATGGAATCCTCGTAAGCAAAGACCAGAGATAGGTGATATCTATAATGGCAAAATCCATGAAGGCGAAAATGTACGTATATTCCCCATTAGTAATTGGACGGAATCAGATGTTTGGAATTATATTCTAAGAGAAAATATACCCATCCCCAGCCTCTATTTTAAACATGAAAGAAATACTATTATAAGAAAAAAGCAAATCTTCCCCACCTCAAGCTACATCCAAATAGATGAAAAAGATTTGATCCAAAAACGTAATGTTCGCTTTCGCACTGTAGGTGATATGACTTGTACGGCTGCAATTGAATCTAAAGCTAGCACTATTGAAGACATACTAGAAGAAATTGAGAAAAGTCCTATCACAGAAAGAGGAGCCCGACTCGATGACAAGCTCTCTGAAAATGCCATGGAAGATCGCAAAAAAGGAGGGTATTTTTAGACCGTGGAACTATTACGCTTTTTGAGTTGTGGCAGTGTCGATGATGGAAAAAGTACCCTAATTGGCCGGATGCTCTATGATAGCAACTCGGTACAAAAAGACCTGCTAAATAATATCCAAGAAATCAGTAACAGAAATGGGAGCACGCTGGATTTTTCACTGCTAACAGATGGTCTCAAAGCGGAGCGAGAGCAAGGCATCACTATAGATGTCGCCTATAAATTTTTCAATACTCCTAAGCGAAAATATATTATTGCTGATACACCGGGGCACGTTCAACATACCCGCAACATGGTCACCGGAGCAAGTACTGCACAATTAGCAGTTATGCTGGTTGATGCGCGAACAGGTCTTATAGAACAAACTCGCCGACACGCTTACATTCTTTCAATGTTGCGTCTACCTCATATCGTTTTAGCGGTAAACAAAATGGACTTAGTCGATTATTCAGAAGAGCGTTATAAAAAAATTAAAAAGGCTTTTCTTGATTTTATTGAAAGTTTACCATTTATAAAAAAAGAAATAAAAGTAATTCCTATCAGTGCTCTTATGGGTGATAACGTTGTTCACTCATCTGAGAATATGCCATGGTACAAAGGTCCCTCTCTACTTACTCATCTCGACACCTTAGAAGTGGAGAATGGTGAAAACCTTCATCTAAAACGCTTTTTTGTTCAAGGCGTTCTCAAGACCCCTCCTGCCGAGCATAATCATTACCGGGCCTATAGTGGCAAGGTCAGCAGTGGTATTTTTAGCAAAGGTGATAAAATCAAGATATTACCAAGTGGCCAAGAAAGTACAATTAGCAAAATAGAGTTAGGAGACAAAGAGATAAAAGAAGCCTTCCCTCCCATGTCTGTTAGCATTGTTATAGAAGATAATATCGATATTAGCCGAGGAGATTTAATCATAGGACCGGAGCAAGAGCCTGAAATAGCAAAAGAATGTGTTGCAAATATATGCTGGATGGCAGAGGAGCCACTGCATACTGGAACAAAATATATTCTCATGCATGGCACAAATGAAAGCTTAGTAAATGTTAGCGATATATTATATTCTGTTGATATTAAAAACTTCCAGACTAATAAAAATATCAAAGAACTCAAGCTCAATGATCTAGGACGAATTCGCTTCAAAGCACAGCAAAATATATTTTTTGATTCATACGCAACAAACAGAAAAATGGGCTCTTTTGTGTTGGTGGACCCTAACAATTTTGCAACACTCGCTACTGGAATGTTGCTTAGCTAAAATATTATTTTAATAAATAACTAGCAATATCGCGGGTAGCATGAGGCCGAGATATCTTTTGCCCTGCTAAAGCCATCCTAGCTAATTTATTTTGATTTGCGTGAATATCTTTTAGAATTTTGACTAGCTGAGCTGCTTTTGTATCTCTTTGCTTACAAAGCAGTGCGGCTCCAGCCTTAACGCAATAATTAGCGTTGGCTTCTTGATGTGCATCAGCTGCATAGGGATAGGGTATGAGTACTAGTGGTAAGCCAAAGCACAAGGCTTCTGAAATAACGCCCGCACCTGCTCGACAAATTATAAGATTGGCTTTTTGATAAAACTTTTCTATTGCTGGCGTATAAGCGATTAATCTTAGATTAGGATAGTTTGAACGAGGTAAGGCTTGCTCCATACTTTTCAAATTATTAACGCCACATTGAAGCCACCATTCAAATGACTCTCCTAAAATTGGTACTGCTTTAGTTATAATTTCATTAATTTGCAAGGCTCCTTGACTACCTCCCAAAACTAAAACTTGTAGTTTTTTTAATGAATGTTTTCTATCAATTTTAATCTTTTTATTTGGTATCTTACTTAGAATTCGCTCACGAAGCGGATTACCTACTAGATGTATTTTTTCTGGATTGAGTTTTAGTTTAT
>JABAAI010000149.1 GCA_014238825.1 Leptospirales bacterium | reverse complement strand
CTCCCTACTCTACGCATAATTGAGAGATTTGGATCTTTATAGCAACTTTTTCTAAGGTCTGTAGCCTTTTTAACAGCTGATTCAGAAATATAGTTGCGATAACGCTCTACAGTATACTTATCAACTTTTGGCGGAGAAATAGAAACTACATTATCACCCGGGAAAGTAAAGGCAAAGCGAACAGCCAGTATCTGTGCCTGCTGATTCCCTTCATTAATTATTATATGATCTGAAGTTCCCGGTATAAGCTTCACTTCTCGTTCTGATTGCAGGCTAGAATCATTTGAATTGTAAACAGCTGCCTGTGTAGAACCTTTGATTTTTTTATCTTTATTGGTAGTTACTTCCCATCCATATCCACCACCACTATAATCACGGTCCCAACTTTCCATTGTGACAGCACGTATTTCTCTACTCTGCACATCGTCATTAAATAAAAGGCTATCTATGCGTGCATGTATCGGAAAAATTTCGAGAAAAGCTATAGAAGCAAGCCCTACAAACCCTCCAAATACCATAGTATTAAATATTTTCAGTTTTTTGATTTCCTTGATTATACTCATTATATTACTCTCCTTAATTTTCTTTAATATATTATTAATATACAT
>JABAAI010000148.1 GCA_014238825.1 Leptospirales bacterium | reverse complement strand
CTCCCTACTCTACGCATAATTGAGAGATTTGGATCTTTATAGCAACTTTTTCTAACGGCTGTAGCCTTTTTAACAGCTGATTCAGAAATATAGTTGCGATAACGCTCTATAGTATACTTATCAACTTTTGGCGGAGAAATAGAAACTACATTATCACCCGGAAAAGTAAAGGCAAAACGAACAGCCAGTATCTGTGCCTGCTGATTCCCTTCATTAATGGTTATATGATCCGAAGTTCCTGCCACAAGCTTCACTTCTCGTTCTGCTTGCAGACTAGAATCATTTGAATTGTAAACAGATGCCTGTGTAGAACCTTTGAGTTTTTTATCTTTATTGGTAGTTACTTCCCACCCATATCCACCTCCACTATAGTCACGGTCCCAACTTTCCATTGTCACAGCACGTATTTCTCTACTTTGCACATCGTCACTAAATAATAGGCTATCTATGCGTGCATGTAGCGGGAAAATTTCTAGAAGAGCTATAAAAGCAAGCCCTACAAACCCTCCAAATACCATAGCATTAAATCTTTTCAGTTTTTTTATTTTTTTGTTTATACTCATTATATTACTCTCCTTAATTTTCTTTAATATATTATTAATATACAT
>JABAAI010000147.1 GCA_014238825.1 Leptospirales bacterium | reverse complement strand
TGAATTGTCCAAATAGACTCTGAGACCGATTTTAGAAAACTTTCGCGGGTTCGCCCGCAAAACGATTTGAAACTGGGATCAAGCTAGAAAGGGCACATAGTGGATGCCTTGGTGCTAACAGGCGATGAAGGACGTGATAAGCTGCGATAAGTCTCGGTCAGGTGCAAGTAACCATTGACCCGGGAATTTCCGAATGGGGTAACCTAATGTTATTAATATGACATTGTTCCTTCCTGAATAAAATAAGGAAGGATACGCGAAACCTGCTGAATTGAAACATCTTAGTAAGCAGAGGAAAAGAAATCAAAATGAGATTCCGTAAGTAGTGGCGAGCGAACGCGGAATAGCCCAAACCTAAGTTGTTACGGCAATTTAGGGGTTGTAGGACCATAATATTTGTTGCTTAATGAATTAGAATCCGTTGGAAATCGGAACCATAGAGGGTGATAGTCCCGTATAAGTAAAGATAGTTAACGATAATGGTATCCTGAGTAGTGCGGGACACGGGTAATCCTGTATGAATCCGGCGGGACCATCCGCCAAGGCTAAATACTCCCTATAGACCGATAGTGAACTAGTACCGTGAGGGAAAGGTGAAAAGAGCCCCTATTAGGGGAGTGA
>JABAAI010000146.1 GCA_014238825.1 Leptospirales bacterium | reverse complement strand
AAACCAAGATGGCGCGATTTAATTATGTTTTTTGGACTTCTTTGCAATTTAAGTTGGACTATAAACTCATTTTGAGGAGAATAAATCCCAACTATAAACATTTTCGTGTCTAAAATTAATTTTATTGACATTTTTAAATTAAGGTCGAATAACACCTGGTCGAATAGAGCTATGGTCGAATGTACCCGTTACCTATTTTACCACCTAGTTTTGAAAAAAAATTATGCATAAAAGTGATTTTAATCTAAAAATCTATTACGGAGGGGTTAAAGTGTCTCGTTGATCTTGTATTAAAAAGTCGTAAATAATTGTAATTTGACAATGTTTTTTTAACAAAATATAAAATATATCATTAAAATTGTCACAATCATTATATTTATATGAGTATGATGCCTAAAGATAAAATAGAATTGTCAATAGGAGCTAAAACATAAATCGCAGGTTTTACACAGCTATGATTTCAGACTATGTAATTGACGCGTTAGCTTATTTTCAATTACATTAGTCTGACTTTTCGGACTAATATATTCAAAATGTTCTGTTATCAATTGTATAGAAATTATTAAGTGTGGGCTCTTCAGCACCATCCCACTTGGTTTTTGGCATATTAAGATTTCGAATTAACA
>JABAAI010000145.1 GCA_014238825.1 Leptospirales bacterium | reverse complement strand
GTTTGTGCACTTCGTTACTCAAAACATATTCAAGCGACCCATTTCAAATTTGGCATATAAATTGAACACACATATATGTAACGTTTTACTTTTTTTCAGAAAATTCTGCGCATTTTTGAAATATTTTTGAACATTTTTAATTTTGTCCATTTTTTTGAATTATGTAAAAAAAAGGATAAAGTTATAAATGCTGAATAAAAGTGAAATAATTTGTAAAATTTTCTGACAATTCCAGAAATATATCATCATTGTATGTGAAAGGTATACAGTGAATTTCAAAATAATCAATCAAAAAACAATCGACTTTGATATAACGCAATCTATATACCCAAATAATGGCATTAATGTTGCTGATGTTTTTCGCGTTTTAGCATATGACCGCAGTATATGTGCATTTTTGTCCTTCGTATGTTTAACATTCTAAAATAAATCATGTTATATTGGCTTATACATAGTAATAGATGTGAAAACATGTAAAAAATTCAAAACTTAAATACTACATATACCAAAATTAAAACAATAATCCCAAAATTTCCAATTTTGCCCAAACTGTTTAACAATTACAAATGTACCGGTCCTAAAAGTTTTTGAAATTTTCACTCCTACTAGATAATATTTTGACCAAGATAATCTGAAAATATTCT
>JABAAI010000144.1 GCA_014238825.1 Leptospirales bacterium | reverse complement strand
TACCCAAAATTCAGGTGACCCTTTTCCTTTACCCATTCTAACTTCAACAGGTTTTTTTGAAACTGGTATATTTGGAAAAATTCTAGTCCATACTCTACCTTGTCTTTTCATATGTCTCGTTAAGGCAACTCTGGCTGCTTCTATCTGTTTTGAAATAACTCTCTCAGGCTGTACCGCTTTTAAACCATATGCTCCATAATTCATAAAGTTACATCTGGAAGCCTTGCCATGAATTCTTCCTTTATGTGCTTTTCTATATTTTGTTCTAGTTGGTTGTAACATAATTATTTTTTATTAGTTTCTTGACTAAACTCCTTAGTAAAAATTTCACCTTTATAAATCCATACTTTAATTCCAATAATTCCATAAGTTGTTAATGCTTCAGCTTCAGCATAATCTATATCTGCTCTCAATGTATGAGAGGGTATACTGCCCTCTCTAAGCCACTCTGTTCGTGCTATTTCATTTCCACCAAGTCTTCCGCTGATTGAAACTTTTATCCCTTTAGCTCCAAGTCTAAGAGCTGCTTGCATAGCTCTTTTCATAGCCCTTCTATATGAGATTCTTTTAACTAATTGTTGTGCTATATTTTCGGCAACTAAATAACTATTAGTTTCAGGTTTTTTTACTTCTTTAATATTTAAAGTAACTTC
>JABAAI010000143.1 GCA_014238825.1 Leptospirales bacterium | reverse complement strand
ATTTTCTAGTCCAGATTCAGCAACCACTATGGTTTTTGGAGCATGTTCACGAATTTTTTCGCTAAGCTTCGCACTAAGCTCAAGGTTTATTTTGAGAGTATCTAGGTCGCGATGATTGATGCCGATAATTTCTACACCCAAGTTTAAAGCCTGCTCTAATTCTTTTTCATTATGCACCTCCACTAAGACCGCAAGCCCAGTTTTATAGGCTAATTCATAAAGCGATTTAAGTTCTTGCTGTGATAAAATACGAACAATTAAAAGCAAGGCACTGGCTCCGGCATTCTTGGCTTGGTATATTTGTAGCGGGTGAATAATAAAATCTTTCATGAGCAAGGGTAGTCCTGCTCGACTTGCTTGACTTAGGTGCTCTAATTGACCTCTAAAAAAATTATTATCCGTTAGGACAGAGATGGCCGAGGCACCACATGCTTTGTACTGGCGGGCAATTTTCTCTGGATTATAATTCTCACAAAGTAGGCCACGAGAAGGGCTAGCGTGCTTGGATTCTGCAATCACACGTAGTTTATCGTTATCGTTTCGCCTCAGTGCCTGAGTAAATCTCAATGAGCGCTCATCATTAGCTAGATTAGCAAGGATATCATTTTTGTTTTGCTCTAATCGCTCAATTTCTTTATGCTTAGAAGCTATAATTTCT
>JABAAI010000142.1 GCA_014238825.1 Leptospirales bacterium | reverse complement strand
AAATATTCTTGTCCATACTCTTCCTTGTCTCTTCATGTGTCTAGTTAAAGCTACTCTAGCTGCCTCAATTTGTTTTCCTGTAATTCTCTCAGGTTGCAATGCTTTAAGGGCAAATGCACCATAGTTAATAGAACTTGCTCTAGTGGCTGTTCCATGAATTCTTCCTTTATGAGCTTTTCTCCATCTAGTTCTAACTGGTTGAAGCATTATTCTTTACCTTCTTTCGGAACTATTTTGTTAGTTTCTTGACTAAATTCTCTGGCAAAAACCTCACCTTTGTAAATCCAAACTTTAATTCCAATAATTCCATAAGTAGTTAAAGCTTCAGCTTCAGCATAATCTATATCAGCTCTTAAAGTGTGAGAAGGTATACTTCCTTCTCTTAACCACTCTGTTCTAGCTATTTCATTTCCACCAAGTCTTCCACTAATTGAAACTTTAATTCCTCTTGCACCTAATCTAATGCATGATTGCATAGATCTTTTCATGGCTCTTCTGTAAGAAATTCTTTTTACTAACTGTTGTGCTATATTTTCAGCAACTAAAAAAGCATTAGTTTCTGGTTTTTTTACTTCTTTAATATTTAAAGCAACTTCATTTTTAGTAAACTTTGATAAATTATTCTTAATTTTATCAATATCACTTCCCTTTTTTCCAATAACG
>JABAAI010000141.1 GCA_014238825.1 Leptospirales bacterium | reverse complement strand
ATCACAAACACCGACATGGTACAAATTACGTGAAGACAAGTACAAGTTCTCATCTAACTCGTCTGTCATCAAAAGAGCATCCTTTAAATCTAAGGACTTCATAAGTGATGTAATGTTTTTTGTTTTAGGCTCTTTAATTTCAAGATCTGAAACAACTTTCAAACGGTCATTGCGAAGGAGCTCAGAAAAAATAACGCTGATTGCACCCTTGTACATTTTTTTATTTACTTTTTGAGAGTAGTTGCGAGGCTGTGCTGCAAAAGTTACACCACCACTTCTCCAAATCGGTCCTCTTGAAGTTCCCGCTCTTGCACGGCCAGTACCTTTTTGTTTCCAAGGTTTTTTACCACCACCACTCACTGCTGAGCGATTTTTTTGCGCCTTCGTTCCACTTCTTCCACCTGCCATATAAGCAGTCGTAATTTGATGAACTAGTGACTCATTGTAGTCACGGCCAAAAATATCTTCAGAAACTTCTTGTGAAGTAGATTTGTTTGTTTTTAAATTCAATACTTTTACTTTCATCACTAGACCTATATATATTCTATTTTTTTAAGCTTCAGCTTCTTTATCTTTGCCTTCGTCAGCTTCGTCAGCTGACTCTGCTTTTGGCGACTCTACTGGAGCCGCTTCTTCTGCTGGAGCCGCTTCTTCTGCTGGAGCCGCTTCTTCAACTGGGGCTTCT
>JABAAI010000140.1 GCA_014238825.1 Leptospirales bacterium | reverse complement strand
GGTATTGATACAACAACTAATACTTTGTTTGTGCCACCAAATTTTCCATAATCATAATCGCGGGATCTTTTTGTACAGCGATTAGATTTACTTAAAGGGAGCTTGTTTTTTAACCTAGTAGCTCCAAATATAGCAAGTCGAGGTCGAGGTCGATAAAAGAGCTTGCTTTTATTAAGAGCAGGCTTAAGTCTAAAATCGCCGTTACGACAATTAAAGTATCGTTTGTAATGGCTAACTGTTTTTTTTTCATTTTTTAGCTTGACAAAATAATCTGCTTAATATAGTTTGTCTAATAATAGATTGACTTCAATTAACTAATCTATAATATTTAAAGAATTTCAAAAAGGAATTCAAAAAAAACAAAATGAAACTAAGCGAAAAAAATCTAGCTAAATTAAATATATTCCAATCAAGCGTTGGCAAAGTACTAGGACACTACACACTAGGACTTATTATCTTATGTGGTGTTTTATCTTTGACGGTTTGTGTGAATAATAATGATCCTAGGATTACTTGTGATTTTAGTAATGCTAATGTGCCATTTATAACGACATGGGAAACTGCTACAGACGGTGAAACAATTACAATACCGACAATTGGTCTCTGCTATTCCTATACTGTAGATTGGGGTGATGACACAATCGATAATATGACCTACACTGGCGATGCTAGTCATTCTTATATTAAAGCAGGAAAGTATGACGTACAGATTAGGGG
>JABAAI010000013.1 GCA_014238825.1 Leptospirales bacterium | reverse complement strand
CCAGCTCATCCATTTGCTGTTGATGAAAAAGATTGACTAAAGCATTACGATCTAGATTGAGATAGTCAGCATAATTACTCAAAAAGCCAATAGCATAGGTTTTCCCGGGAAACTGATTGAAATCATCATTCTCCATAGCCTCAAGATAACGAACAGAAATAGTAGATTCTGCAGAAACCTCCTTTAGTGATAGCTTACGCTCAAGACGCTTCTTACGCAATATCCCTCCTACTCTTATATTAAGGCGGCTTAGAGGCTCTTCTATTTTTTCTCTTTCTTTCTGAGACATAAATTAAACAACAATGAAATAATAATCATTCAGCTAATACAATTCCTACAAATATAAGAATTGCTCATTCAACTAATGGATTTAAAACTACAGAGACATTGCCTTCAGGTCTATAGTGAAATAGCTTACCATCTAAACTAGAATCAAGAGTTATATTTGAAAACTTAATTGTACTAACCTTCCCATAGCCATTATCTCCTACTGCCATTTTAACAATATAGCTCTTGGCATCTACATAAAGTTTGATACGCTCATAGCCCCCTATCTTTTCGCGTTGCTCCATACTAAAAATAAAGAAATTACCTCCCTCCTCTTGACGCGGTTGTTTTACCGTATCAAAATGATAATGATATTTTTTAAATAAGCGTTGCAATCCCGTTAATGGACTAAGTCGAAAAACAGAACGGCCACTAGGTTGCTTCTTTTTCAAGTTAAGTTCTTGTTTACCAACTATATTAATACGCTTGATATAGAACCACATAATACGGCCATCAGATACAATTAAATTACCATTTGGTTGGCTAAACTCATAGCGCAATTTATTTGGTTTTGCATAATACACCTTACCAGTCATTTTCTTCTTACGCTTGCCCTCTGCGACTAAAAGCTTAAAATCTGCTTTATAGCTCTGTAATTTTTCTACCCTCTGGATTGCTTTTCGAGCAACTTCAACATTCGAATGCCAATTGTGCTCTGGGGTCTGGTTAATATCCTCCTTTGCAATGTTGCTTCTCCTCTTCTTTTGCTTTAGAGATTGGACTGTATCTTTTTTTGAATTAGATTGTACTTCTTCTATTTTTTTTTTAGAAATACTCTCTTGTGAAAAAAGAGAAACAACACTCAAAAGAAATAGTGAAAAGACACTAAGGACTAATAAAAGATAAAATCGCATCATTATAATATACTACGATTATAAACTATGCCTTTCAGTCAATCTCTTTTTGTTATTTCCCTGGGTTTATTACCTATTAGTGGACTAAGATATCCTCTATCTTCCATCATCTCAATTAAATTAGCCGCTCTATTATAACCAATCCTCATTCTCCGTTGTAGATAGGACGTCGAAGTCTTTTCTGATTCTAAAACAATTCCTAGGGCCTGTTTAAATAATTCTTCATCAACCTCAGCATCATGACTGGAAATTTCTCTATCCCGTCCCAAAGCAAAATCTACGTATTTAGCCTTGCCAAAACTGGCTGCTTTTTTTACAATTAATTCTATCTCATCCACAGATATTAATGGTGCTTGGATTCGAGTTACTTCTGTACTCTGTGGCGACTTATAAAGTAAGTCACCCTTACCCAAGAGGTTCTCAGCGCCTCCGGTATCGAGTATGGTTCTGCTATCAGTACGCTGGGAAACCTGAAACGCAACCCTTGCTGGACAGTTTGCCTTAATTAAAGCAGTAATCACATCAACAGATGGACGCTGTGTCGCCATTATAATATGGATCCCTACAGCACGCGCCTTTTGAGTTAAACGAATAATTGAATCCTCTACATCTTTGGCAGAAACCATCATTAAATCAGAAAGTTCATCAATTAGCACGACCACATATGGCATTTTAATGGACTGTGATCCAGAAGTCGTCGCTTCCGCTCTTTTATTATAAGACAAAATATCACGACACCGTAAAGTCGATAAAATACGATAACGTCTTTCCATTTCATCGAGAAGCCAGCGAAGTGCCTTGCTTGCTTCGTAGACATCAGTAATAACGGGCATAAGCAAATGAGGGATACCTTCATAAAGCTTCAACTCAACCATTTTAGGATCAATCATCACAAAACGAACATCATCTGGAGAGGCCTGATACAATAGCGATGCAATTACAGCGTTCAAATAGACAGATTTACCAGCTCCAGTAGCACCAGCTATCAGTAAATGTGGCAACTGGGTTAACTCTGTATATTGATTTTCCCCTGCAATATTTTTTCCCAATAAAATAGTCAGCTCAGAGTTGGGAGTTGGTAGAAGCTGACTAAAAAGTACTGGCTCACGGACACGGTTAGGGATTTCTATGCCAATAGTGGGCTTCCCTGGAATAGGAGCTATAATGCGTACAATAGGAACTGCCAAGTTCATGCAAATTTCACTTTGTAAACCAATAACACGAGAAACCTTAATACCGGGCTCTAGCTTAAGTTCATAAAGGGTTATAATAGGACCCCTCTGTACATCTACAACATCTGCTTGTATGTTATATTCTCTGAGGACATTTTTCAAAGCTTCACGTGTCTCTTGTATATCAGCATTTATGTTTGTCTGAGGAATATATGGGACTGCTTTTAAGATAGCCGTACTAAGATTATAATCGTCATAGTTTTCAGGCAAAGATGGCACCAGAGATTTTGTTAGTGGCTCTACTTTCTCTTTTATTCCTAAAGAGAACGCATTAAATTGCTCTGGCTCACCTTGATATTCTTCTGGAACCAAGGCAGAATCTACAGGTCCCATTGAATCGATAGAATCAATAGAATCCCTAGGCTCGGTAGACTCCGTAGGCTCGGTAGGCTCTATAAAATCACTAAACTCGGGTGAATCTTTAATGTCACTAGCATTGTTAGTATCCAAACTAACAAATTTATCGAGCCTATTCTGTACTTCTAAAATCTCCTCGTCTTCCTCTTGCCTGTTCGAAGCTAGCGAATTAAATTGAGGTTGCTCATTTGACTTTGCTTCAGAAGCTAAAAAGGGACTAGCCTGTTCCAAATCTGCTATACTTTTGCTTTGAATGGGCTTAGAATACCCTCCTCCCCAAGCAATAGAAGCTGGTTCTGATGATAAATTAGACCACGAATCCTTGGAAAGTATTTGACGAAAATGAAAACGAGAACCGTCTGGATCGAAATATCCCTTAAAAGAAGCATCCTCCACTTTTTCTTCTTCTTCCCGAAAAATCTCTTCTCTATTTTCCATTTTAGAAAGTAGATCCTGAATATGACGAGTATGAGAAGAAACTTTAAAATTAGAATCAGAAGAAGATTTTGGTAAGTGGGTTGCGAGTAATTTTTCTTCTGTTTGGCTTTTTTGAGGATTTTTATCCTGAATGTTGGAGGGATTAATGGTATTCTCTGTCTTTTCTATCTTCTCTGTCTTTTCTATAAATGGCCTATGCTCTGCTGTCTCCTCCTTGGATATTCCAACTAAGAAATCAGATTGTCTTTCACTAGGAGCATTGGCAACGGGAGTGGGAATTGAGGCCGGATTTAGGGTAGGATATTCTAATCCCGGTCCAGAAAAAAGATTTCCATATCGTTCAATAAAGTTTTTAAAAGCAGAGCGTAAATGTATTACAAAAAGAGACATGGGCATCCTAATCGCTAGTATCATACCAACAAAAATAATTCCTAGAGAAACAATCGCTGCTCCATAGTCTCCAAGCAAACTCTGAAAGACTCTCCCCATCCGGGCCCCGACCCAACCTCCTAGCAGATGAGATGGCCCCTCCTTATTAGCACCGAGTATTGCCCCAAAAATAGACGTTCCAACTATCATTACCAAAATTGCTGTGATCCTTGCCAAGGGATCAGAAAAGCCACCTCTAATAATAGTTAAAATACCAAGGAGTAGAAAATATGGTCCCAATAAGAAAGCAGATTTCCCAAACATTAGAAAAAGGACTTCGGCAGAATAATGCCCCATACTGCCAATTAGATTGTACTCAGGAATCGGTATTTGACCCTTGTTTATTTGTCCCTGAAAAGAGCCGAGTGCAAATAGCAATAAAATACCACTAATAAAGAGCAGCCCTCCAAATATCTCTGTAGAGCCTGATTTTTTGATTTTTGGAGAAGAACTAGGTTGTTCCTGTGGCTTACTTTCCGACATAGTTAAAATATCGGTGAAACTTATTAGCTTTTATTAAATTAAAAATTTTCTTGCATTTTTTTATTGTATCTGATTAAGTTTAATTATATTCTTTAATGTATAATTGAGCTTTTTTGTACTTTATAGTAATTGCTTATATTTACTTAATATTTGCTTAGCCCTGCCCTAAGCCTTGTAATACAAGAAAAATATCTCTTAAAAACAATTAGATGATTAACTTATCTCAAACGATAAAATTTATATTACTAGGACTTACATTTATCATAAGTGCTAGCACTAGCTTAAAAGCACAAAATTCACAAGATCAACGTGAAAATTCAAGGCTCGAAAATGCTTTTAGAAACTTTCAACGACAAGAAGATGAGTATAAGCTAAAAAAGCTAGAGGATGACAGGCGAAGTTTTAAGAAAAATGAACATGATGAAGATGTAGATGAAGCTGATTTGAAAAAAAACAGAACTTTTAGGAGAGGAAGGCAGTGCGTCTATTTTAGAAAGATAAGTATTAAAGGTGATCCACTATTAACCAAGCCACAACATGATAGCTTAGTAAAAGAATTAAGCCGTCGTTGCCTAGGACCAGAAGAAATTGGCTACCTACTCCGTAAAACCACAAATTTCTATGTCTCACGAGGCTATATCACCACACGCGTCTACATTCCCAACCAAAATCTGAATGACGGGACATTTGAATTGCAAGTGATTCCAGGTATTATAGAAAATATTAAATTTAACGAAGGAAAAGGTTATAAAAGTGAAATTGCGATGGCCTTCCCCGGTATAAGTGGGCAGTACCTAAACCTACGTCATATTGAACAAGGCTTGGAACAAATCAATCGCCTCCAAAGGAATCAAGCTCGCATGAGATTGTTACCGGGAAAAAAGGCTGGTGGTAGCATCATTTTAATTGATAGAGTAGAATCTAAATTTTGGAACGCATCATTAGGTTTTAGCAACTCTGGTTCTGAAGCATCAGGAGAAGCGGTCACTAGCTATTCCCTTGGTCTAGACAATCTCATGCTTTTAAATGATGCCATTAAATTTACGGCGACTAGAAGTCTAGAGGGGGTTATCAGTCCAGATAATTTTAGTAAGTCACTCACAAGCACTTTGAGTATACCACTAGGCTATTGGACATTCTCCTATTATAGAAGTAATTCAGAATATCAAAGTATCGGTGGTACACTTATAAAAACAAAAAAAACAAGAACAAGCACTACAGAAGATATATCTTTGGAAAGAAATATATATCGTAGCAAAACAGCTAAAACGACTCTCTCAGCCTCGAGCACACGCAAAGACAGTGAGTTTCTTCTTGAAGATGTAGCACCAGAAGGAAGTAATCCCACAACATTTTCTACAAAATTAAATATAAGTCATAGTCAATTAACATCTTATGGTAAATTAAGAGTTAATGCAGGCTACCGCTTTGGCACATTGGAAAGAGAAGGTATAATTACTAAAGATAAACTATCAGATGACTTAAGGTGGCAAAAGCTTGAAGGTGGCATTAACTATAGTTTGCCTTTCAAAATAGCCAAACAAAACTTTCAATTTACAACAGCATATCAGCAACAATACTCTAAAAACATACTCCATCCAGAAGAAAAATTATATGTAGGGGGACAATATACCGTTCGAGGCTACAAAAACAACAGCCTAAGTGGTGACCTTGGTTATTATTTTCGTAATGAAATTCACTGGTATCTGACTGGAGGTGCCCCACCAACTCCGCAAACATCTCTTTGGGGTAGTCCCTCCCTTAGCTTTGCCTATGACTTTGGAGCTGTAGCTGCCAACGCTAGAAGTAGTACAACAGGACATTTATCAGGCTTTGGTATAGGGCTTAGTAGCTATGGTCGTAGTGGCAATTACTCTCTAGCATACGGTAAATCTTACAAATGGCCTAGCAGTCTGGAGACAGAATTAGATCCACTTCCAGAAGAAACTATATCTCTCTCAATTGGTTATAACTTATAAAATAATAAAAAAATTACTTGCCCTCTAACATAACTATTAGATTTTATTAGATTATGGATAGATACTATGATTCTTAACTGGATAATAAAAAACAAAAGGGAAGTCACAGGCTTAACGTTCTTCTTAATACTTTTTGGCACCCTAAACTTCACCATTTTTGCCAATAGAAGCGTTAGTAAAGTTACAGTGACACTTATTCCTGTTTTATTAAAAACAGCAGAAGGCATCAAAGAAGGGACTTTGGCATACAGTCATGGTGTACATGTTGGTTCTGTTGTTTCTTTAATACGGGTTAAACTAGGAAAAAAAGGCAATGTTCTCTCTAATCTTCAAGCCCAGAAATCGCCATCATATGGACTTGGCATTATCGCTGTCCTTTCTCTTAACAAGAATTTTATTTTCTATCCGAATTATCGCATTATAACTAAACACCGAACTGTTTTATCAGAAAAAATATTTGAAATATTACCAGGTGATTCAGAAGATTGGGACACGAAAAAGTTACCCGGCCTACCCTATATTTGGCCAAAATCTATTGATAAGTCTCTATCAATCAATAACTTAGAGTTAAACTATTATGAATTAGAAAAACTTAAAAATACACACGAACTACCACAAGGCAAAATCCTGCTACCTGCAAGCAATTATGATGACCCGCTTTATCTAATTGCCACAGTTATTGTTGAAAATAGGGCTAACATATTTCATTTGATTAAAAACACACGTGAAATTACTGACAAGATAAACGATGGTACCGGTTCTTTTAGTTATTTTATCAATAGAAGAGAACTAATCGATAAAACAAATGCTACTCTAGAGCAAAGTATTTATTTAATAAACGATGCACGCGATGGCTTAGAAGCGCTTAGGGAAAGTGATAGTACTATTCGCTTTGGATTACTAGCCTTTACCCTTGCTCTTGCCTCTCTATCTCCATAATAGCCCAATAAGAAATGAAAATATGAATTCTGAATTTGCAGTTGAATTAAAAAATATCCATAAGCAATTTGGTGTCCGTAAAATTTTACGGGGTGTCAATATAAAAGTAAACAAAGGCGAAACAATGGTATTTTTGGGAGGCTCCGGAACTGGAAAATCAGTAAGTATACGCCATGTTGTAGGCCTCCTAGAGCCAGATATAGGAAATGTCTTTATAGACGGTGAGGAAATGAGTTTTGCTAGTGAAAAGAAACGAAAAAAACTACGCGCAAATATGGGACTCCTCTTCCAAAGTGGCGCCCTGATAAACTGGCTTAGTGTATATGAAAATGTCGCTTTACCCCTAAAAGAGTTACAATTAGCGGATGAAAATGAGATACATACTCGTGTTATTGAAAAGCTACGCTGGCTTGATCTTATTCCTGCCAAAGACCTGTTTCCTGCCAACATTTCTGGAGGTATGAAAAAACGAGTGGGACTGGCACGTTCCCTAATTACTAACCCAACTCTTCTAATGTATGATGAACCTACATCTGGACTTGATCCTGTCATGAGTCAAGTTATCAATGAACTGGTTGTTCGTCTCAAAAACGAATTAGGAGTAACTCAAATTGTAGTGACTCATGATATGAATTCTGCATATTACATTGCTGACCGCATCACTTTTTTGTACAAGGGTCAAGTACTATATGTGGGTAGCCCCGATGATATTAAAAATTCAGATAATCCCATTATACAGCAATTCATAACTGGTAAGACTGAAGGTCCAATGCAGATTGATGCTCAGGATATTAGTAAAAAATAATTTGACAAATAACTATGTTAGCTGTAACCTGTAGTACTATTAAATTTTTATAATGAAAGCATCACAAAACATACTCGTTGCCTTACTCTTTTTTGGAGCCCTCCTTATGATCAGTTTTTTTACTATTATTTCTGATAGTGGTCCCTTTGCTTCTAGTGGAAAACAGCTAGTTGTCTTTTTTGATAATGCCGAAGGAATAAAAACCGGCTCTAAGGTAACTGTCATTGGTGTACCAGCAGGCTTAGTTGAATCTGTAGATATAATTGCTGTTGATAAAGACAAGCGAATTGTAACAGACAAATCTCCAAATAGAGTGTCGCAAAGAGTTGCTGTTACTATAGGAATCAGAAGGAACTTAACTTTCTATGAAAATTATTCTATTGATATTAAAAACGCATCTCTCCTAGGTGGTCGAGTTGTATCCATTGATCCAGGCTCATCCATAGAAACAATTCAAAAAAGACATGCTAATGGTACTATTAGAGAAGAACAAAGAGAGAACCAGGAAATATCTGTATTCTCTACTAGCGCCACATCTTTTTCTGGTAGCACTATCAAACAACTAATAGAAAAAGGAAAAGATAGTGAATTTATAGAATTACAGGGAAAGGCAACAGGAGATCCTATTGGTGGCTTTGCTGAGCTTATAAGTGAAAACCGTGTTAATGTAAGAGAGGCTATCCTAAATATGCGAGAAATTACTGATAAAATTAACACTGGTCAAGGTACTTTAGGACAACTTGTAAATGATGATGATCTACATCGCAATGCTGTTACCCTTATAAGTGATGCTCAAATAGTAGCTCGTGAATTACGAGAGAATTTAGAGGATCAACGTGAGCAAGCTCCTGTTAACAGCTTTATTCGTGCTTGGTTGACAGCTTTTTAGACAGCTTTTTACAAAAACAGAAACAAAAATATACTGTATTATGTGTTCTGTTTCCATGGCTAATAATATTAATGATAGTAGTAGTCGTAACAGCAGTGATAGTTTTTCTTAGGTATCTATAATAAAAAAACAAATGGATAAACAAAAAATCATTAAATTCGCCGGTATCGGTTTTGCTCTTCTTCTTTTTATCTCATTTATTCTTTTTCGTTTTGGTAGCTTTTATTTTGTAGATTACCTCTGGTATGCTAGCCACTCATATACTCAAGTCTGGGAAAAGCAGATAAAACTAGAATTTTTACTTTATATACTGGGTGTTGCTATAGCCAGTTTTTTCTATATGGCGAGCTATTTTATTTCGCTCTATCGCATCTTCCATCTCAATGTTTCAAGAGTTAGGGTCATCCATTACCTAGTTATCGCCTTTGCCCTCTTTGTTCTTTTTACTATCAATGGACCTATGCTAAATCAGCTGGCAGAGACATTTGTTCTTGCTCTATACGCCCCAGACTATGGCTTAAATGATCCTATCTATGATAAAGATGCTTCATTCTATATGTTTCGTCTAGCATTATATCAGGGATCTCTAAATTACTTGAAATTCACCCTTGTTATCTCCTTTATAATTTCTGCTATATCTTATTTTTCAACGCTCTATTCAGAAAATATTAATAGTAGATATTTAGAGCTTAAAAAAATAATTCCTCTCGCAATTCCTCAACTAAGCATAATTGCTAGTCTTTTTATTATTGTTTTTAGCGTCGATTTTTATCTAGGTAAGTATCACCTTATATATGATGGCAGTTCTGAGAAGGTAGCCGGAGCCTCTTATATCGATGTAAATGCTCGTTCATATGCCTATTCTATAATTTCCTATTTAGGAATACTTTTTGCAGTAGTGCTTGCTATCCTTGGATTTTGGCGCCGGTATAATAGTCTCAATTACTGGAAAATACCACTCGCAACTTTTGGAACGTGGATTATTGCATATTTTATAATTTTAAGAATATATCCTGGAATAGTCCACTTTGTAAGCATAAACCCCAATGAATTCTTAGCAGAGAAAACTTATATTAAGCATAGCATTAACTATACCCGGGAGGGCTACGGATTAAGTAATATAAAACGAAGTAAATTTTCTCCAAAAGGGAACTTGAGGCTTAGCGACATTAGCAATAATCAAGAGACCATAAATAATATTAGACTCTGGGATTATCGTCCCATCCAAGCGACACTTAGTCAACTGCAAGAAATTCGCCAATACTACGAATTTGCAGATGTTGACATAGATCGCTATCAGCTAGGAGACAAAGTTCGTCAGGTAATGATTGCAGCCCGTGAACTAAACAAAGACAGCCTCCCTACTCGATCTAAGACTTGGGAGTCTCGCCACCTACAATATACTCACGGCTATGGCCTCGCTATGTCACCATCAAATGAAGTTACTGATGCCGGGCTACCTCATCTCTGGATCCGAGACTTCCCCTCTCTAATAACAAAAGCAGGGATACCCTCTGTAAAGCGTCCAGAAATTTATTACGGTGAGTTAAATAATGATTATGTCGTTGTTAATACTTCTCTTAAAGAAATAGATTATCCTCTAGAGCAAAATTTTGCCGAAACAGTTTACCAAGGCAAGGGAGGCTTCAAACTAGGCAGTGGCTTACGCTACTTGCTGATAGCATCCGAGTTTGATACTTCAAAATTTATTATATCACGCTATATTAATGATAAATCGCGCATCCTTTTTAGAAGAAATATCCACCAAGCCGTCCGCCTAGTTGCTCCTTTTCTCAAATATGATTCTGACCCCTATCTCGTTTTAGGAAAGGATGGAAGACTCTACTGGATGATGGATGCTTATACCAGCTCAAAACGCTTTCCATATAGTGCAACTCTAGAGGGGCATCCCATGAAAGTAGCCACTCAGAGTAATCAAGAAAGATATCTGGAACAATTTTACGGCATAAATTATATTCGTAATTCTGTTAAAATCACAATTGATGCCTACGATGGCACTATGAGTTTTTACCTTGTTGATCCAAGTGACCCTATCGCAACAGCTTGGTCTATATTTTTTCCAGATTTATTTAAACCACTGCATGAAATGCCAGATTTTTTACAAAGTCATATGCGACATGCAGAAAATCTTTTCCTAATCCAAGCCTCTATTTATGCTGATTATCACATGGATGACCCACGTGCATTTTATAACTTAGAAGATCGCTGGCAAATAGCCAATGAACTTTACTCTGGCCAAAGCCAAAAAGTGGAGCCATACTATACCCTTATTAAACTGCCCGGTGAAAAGAAAGAAGAGTACGTACTAATGCTACCCTTTGTGCCTAATAATAAAGAAAACATAATCGCTTGGATGGGTGCTCGCTGTGATTATCCTCTAAGTAGAAAACCAACTGTAAAAGAGAACAAAAAACTCAATAAAAGTAACATCAAAAATAACATCACAAATAACATAGTTAAAAAAAGTCCTTATGGTAAAATTATCGTCTATGATTTCCCTAGATCACGTCAAAGCTACGGTCCAATGCAAATCGAATCTCGCATCGATCAAGAACCAAATATCAGTAAAGACCTAACCCTGTGGAATCAACAAGGCTCACGTGTCATTAGAGGCAACCTACTTACAATTCCAATAGCAAATACTCTGCTCTACATAGAACCAATATATTTGCAAAGTACCAACTCACCATTTCCTGAACTACGCCGAGTAATTGTTGCAGATAACACTAATCTTGTTATGGGAGAGAACCTAAAAGATGCCTTATTAGAATTAAGCACGAAGGGTACTACAAAAAAAGATGCTGATAAAAGCAATAGCGAGTTGTCTGCTAATTTGAATTTAAAGAATATTGCGAATAAAGCTCAAGCTGTTTTTTTAAAAGTTCAAAATGCTGCTGCCCGAGGCGATTGGGATGCTTTTGGTAAGAATATGACACAGCTCAAAAAAGTATTAAAACAAATCAATCGATGAGCAAATAAGAAAGCTATTATCCTAATATGTTTAAAAAACTAAAAGCACTAATATATCATAAAGTTATTGCACCAATTAAAAGATCAAACACACCATCAAAAGAATTAGGGATGAGTGTTTTGATAGGAACTTTGTGGGCCTTTCTACCTCTTATTGGAATACAAACTCCCTTAGTATTAGCGAACTGGTTTATTTTTCGTTTTTTTAAGATGAAATTTAATTTAGCCATTGCCTTAGCTATATTATGGCTAACAAACCCCTTTACTATGCCCTTCATTTATTTTACTTATTATTTATGTGGCTTTTTCATCTTGGATTCCTTAGGAACTAAAATAGAATTAACTAGTTTTCAACAAATAAAAGCTGTACTAGTAATGACTAGCGAGCTAAATTTATGGGATGGAGTCACCCTCTGGTTTAAGTATATTTATAATTCATTGTTATGGCCACTATTTATAGGAAGTCTTATAATCACCATTCCCTTGTCTATTATTAGCTACTTCACTTCAATTCATATTATAAATCTTTATCGCACTAAAAAAGCACAGCGTTTAAATATGACGCTAAAGCAGTGGGAAAAAAAGTTTATCGTCAGAAAAAAATAACTTCTCTTCTAAGAAAAGAGCAAAGGACAGCACAAAAGCAAAGCATTAATCTTTTGTACCATTATCATTGGTGCTAACATAAATAGTAAAGGTTATTAATAGTAATATATAAACAGCATGTCCCTCAAAAATACTTAAGCATTGTAATAACCAATAATCAGGAATAGCGTCCGCATAGCCTAATGTTGTAATTACAAGCCCACTAAAATGAAGAGCATCAATAATATTTTGAGGTCCGTTCTCATTTTTCCAAAAGTAAATAGGAAAAAGCAAATACATCAATGCAAAATTGATAAAAATTTCTAGATAGCTACGAAAAAGTAGATTAAAGCTCAAATGTTTTACGTTTTTATGACTCAAATCCTCATAACCACTAAGGAAAAACATATAAAATATCTCACTGCATCTGGATAAAAGCAAAATATTCCAAAAGCAAAGAATATATGGTCCTATAAAATAATAAACATCATCACCTGCATGAGGCACATCAAAGGCATTTAATAATATAAAAACAAATAGAGTAAACAATGACAATGTTAAATAGATCCAATGATTGATTCTGATAACTTTAGTATTGGTAACATGCCCGCTAAGATACCTAGTCAACCAATAGCTAGGCGAAATCATACCTACAAAAAATATAATTAAATAAAGTACATTATCACTCATATTTGCTCTAAATTATTACTACCTCATCGCTAAGCTCATTTGGATCATCACCTTGTTTAGGAAAAATTTCTATCATTCGAGCTGTGATCTCATCGATACCATAGATAATGCCATCACAATATTCTTTACGCTTAAAATACTCTAATATTTCTTTAATTATTTTTCCCCAATAATCATGGCCCAAGACGGAATGAATACCTCTATCAGCAATAATTTCTATTTTATGGTCGGCCAAAAGCAAGTAAATCAAAACACCACTATTTTCTTCGGTATCCCAAATGCGCAAGTTTGAGAAAACATCGATAGCCCTTTTACGTGAGTCAAGATTGCCAAGTAATTGGGAAAAATCCATTTTACTTTCAATAGCAAAACGAATCTCGGAGCGATGCTGTAATTCTGATTTAGCAATGTGTTCTTTTATTTTAACAAGGTCTGTTTTTGAAAAATAAGAACGAACAAGCCAATTACCAAGAAATAGATGCCTTAAAATTCTAATTATTTTATTCATTATAATGCTCCTTTAATTATAAATAATATCTGCTTCCTAGTTATGATATTTTTACCACCCTCCAGAAGCGCCTCCACCACCAAAACCTCCACCAAGGCCACCTCCGAATCCGCCACCAAGCCCCCACCGAAGCCACCTCTCCCGAAACCTCCGCCAAAACCGCCATAGTAGCCCATCCCAGTACGAGTAGAACCGCCTAGTCCTCCAGTTCGCAAACTGAAGAATGAAACAAAAAATGAAATGATTAAAGCGGTGACCCAAGAAAGCAAAAAATAGCCGATGACAACACCGATGACTATAGTAAGAAAAAAACCAAAACCATCACCTAAGAATGAACGCAAAGCAATACTCAGAAAAAACAGAATAATTGCAAAGATAAATAGCATAAACCTATTGTTAGAAAAGAGACCTTTCGCAGACTTTGACTTAGGAGCAGGAAGCTCCTCGCCAGACACCACCTGAACAATAGCACTTAATCCATTTCGAATACCCTCGTAAAAATTCCCTGCTCTAAAAGAAGGCCTAATAATCTCGTCTATAATCTGCTTAGAAAGAATATCTGTCATCACGCCCTCTAGTCCATAGCCGACCTCTATTCGCATCCTTTTCTCTTTTTTAGCGATAAGCAAAATAATACCATCATCGATATTTTTGCGACCAATCTTCCATGCTTCGGCCAGACGAATCGAATAGGCTTCTATAGTTTCTGGCTGGACACTTGGTATTGTTAAAAGGACTATTTGAGCGCCTTTGTTTTTCTCAAAAGTTGCTAAGATACTTTCTAATTCACGCCTCTCAGAAACTTGCAAAAAATTTGCGGTGTCGTTTATCCGTCCCGAGAGCTTAGCTAAGGGTACCAAATCTTGAGCAAAAAGCGGAGTACTTTCAAAAGATAAAAAAGATGCTAAGGATATCAGGAGCAAAGAAAGGATATAAGTATAAGCTAAAAGTCTTTGCCTCTTTAATCTATAAGCGAGGTAAGCCATATTAATTAAAAACTATTCACTATTCAAAGTTTACTTCTGGTGCCTTTTTTATCTCTTCTTCATTGTCCACACTAAAGTTTGGTTTTGTGTTAAAACCAAAAATATTGGCGGTTATATTGGCGGGAAACTTGCGGACTTTAGTATTATAGAGCTTGATGCTTTTGATATAGCGATTTCGTGATACTGTAATGCGGTTTTCAGTTCCCTCAAGCGATGCCTGTAAGTTTGTAAACTGAGTGTTTGCTTTTAAATCTGGATACCGCTCTACAACCAACATCAAACGAGATAAAGCAGAAGATAATTTACCTTGAGCTTTCTGGAAGGAACGGAAAGCCTGCGGATTTTTGAGTAACTCTGGACTTGCTTGAATAGAAGTCGCCTTAGAGCGAGCCTCAATTACTTGAACCAACGTTTCGTTTTCATGTTTAGCATAACCTTTAACAACCTTTACTAAGTTGGGAATTAAATCCGACCTTCTCTTATATTGATTTAGAACTTCAGACCAAGAAGCTACAACCTCTTCATCCAAAGTAACCAAGCTATTATAGCTACAGTTCGTCAGAAAAATTATGTTCAGTACTAAAAATAGCCGTACAAATAATTTCATGAGAACATGATTTATAAACAGCCCTCATTTATCAACTAAGTTTTCAAATTTATCTAAGAGATAAGAAAAAAATTGCTAAAATCAAAAATTACATTGCCAGTTAAGACTCATCTTTAAGAATAGTTAGCAGTGATTATCTATACTAGAATTTTAATCACAACTTAGTTATGTTTGAGCAAATTTTTAAGAACATTGACGATGAGCTTCGCAAGGATGCAGGTTGCAGTAGTGAATTAGACTACATAGAGCAGACTTCTTGGGTATTGTTTTTAAAATATTTGAGTAATTTAGAAATCGACAATGAAGATGATGCTAAGCTAAGAAATAAGAATTATACGCCAATCCTAAACAAGGAATTTCAGTGGCAAAAATGGGCAGTGCCTAAAAATAAAAAGGGCGAGATTGATCACCATAAAATAAAGACGGGTGATGACCTAAAAGAATTTGTCGATTTTAAGCTCTTTCCATACCTTAAAACTTTGGCTGAAGAAGCAAAGAGCTCCGATAGCATAGAATACAAAATTGGAGAAATATTCAATGAATTAAAAAATAAAATTCAAAGTGGTTACGTCCTCGCTAAAATTATCGAATTAATAGACAAGCTTAGTTTTCAGAAGCAAGCAGAAAAAG
>JABAAI010000139.1 GCA_014238825.1 Leptospirales bacterium | reverse complement strand
TGAATGAATTGCGTATAATACCGTTTTGAAAGAAATCAGTCATACCACTGATTGTCTCCATAGCAACAGCATATTCAGCATCACTTGTCGATGCACCAAGATGAGGTGTCATAATACAGTTTTCTAGGCTACGCAAAGGAGAATCAGCGACCAGAGGCTCTTGGGAATAGACATCAAGACCTACAGCTCTAATCTTTCTTGAAGACAGACCCTCTACAAGGGCATCTTCATTATAAATTCCACCTCGAGCAGCATTAATCAAAATAACTCCATCCTTTAATGATGATAAATTTTTCTTAGCTATAAAATCCTTGGTACTTTCTGTTAAAGGCGTATGCACAGTAATAAAATCCGAACGCTTCAATAAGTCTTCTTTTTCAACTATCTCAATGTTTAGATGCTCCAAACTTTCTGCGGACATATAAGGATCATAACCAATAACTTCCATTTGTAGGCCACGCGCACGAGTAACGACTTCTTTACCAATACGACCAAGACCTACAACGCCCAATGTTTTACCAGTAATCTCAAGCCCTTTAAATTTGCTCTTCTCCCATTTGCCACTCATGATAGAAGAATATGCCTGAGGAGTGTAGCGAGCAGTAGCAAAAATTAAGGCTAAGGCTTGTTCTGCTGTAGAAATACTATTGCCTCCAGGGGCATTTTCTACAAAAATCCCTCTTTTTGAGGCTTCTATCACATCAATATTATCTATACCAACGCCTGCTCGTATAATTATTT
>JABAAI010000138.1 GCA_014238825.1 Leptospirales bacterium | reverse complement strand
ATTAATTATAGTTATATGCTATATATAATTGTGTAAAAAAAAATGATTTAAGGAGTATTATTATGACAAAAACTAAAATAAAAACTATAGGATTGAGTTCATCTCGATTAGTATCGATTATTATGATGTCTTTTCTGCTTTTATCCCTGCTAGTTACTTACGGATGCCCTGGTGATAACGGCGGTGGTGATAACGGCGGTGGTGATAACGGCGGTGGTGATAACGGCGGTGGTGATAATGGCGGCTTTGATTATAAAGCAGGCTATGATAGCATTGAGAGTACATACAAATATGGTTCAGTCTGTAATTCTGAGCGCACTGATGCATGTATTTACCATTTTGCTTTTTTGGCTAGATTTAACGAAAATAGGATTGTTCTTAATCCAGATGGAACGGCAGGTTATGATTTCGTCGAACGTTTTGCAGTTGGACCCTATCGCTCAGATTTTACCGATGCCAGTAATCCTGACGGAGGATGTTCTAATGGTACGTCTGAAAATCAAGCTGCTTGTGTAGCTGCGTCAGAAACATGGGATCCTCTGGCTCTAGATAGGATATTTCTTCCTCCTAATTCTACTCAGTGTACTTTATATTTTAACGATAATTTGGTTATACATAATTTCTCACCTGATGTAGATCTTAATGTAATTCGCTTAGAAGATGGAGCTATAAGAAAAGAAGATGGAACGGAGATATTTTCTGAGGCAGCGAGTGAGTCAATCCTTGATGAGGCTTGGGAAGAATGTTCTCTCGTTGA
>JABAAI010000137.1 GCA_014238825.1 Leptospirales bacterium | reverse complement strand
ATATATGATATAGTTTTTCAGTTTTGTTTCCTCTGAATCATAGTATGCTAAGCTAGTATATTCATTTGCTAAGTTATGTGTCAGGGGATGGCATTGATCTTTAGAGTTATCAATGTTATAGCATTCTATATTGGTTATATAAATTTCATCAGTTAAATAGTCTATTTCCGTTTTTATATTTCCATTTGCATAATAAGAATAAACCCTTACGCCACCCTTATATGGATGGCAGTTCTGAGGAGAGGCAATGCGAAATGGATTTGTCATAATATCGGCTTTCTTAACTCGTCCTTCATCATCATATTCAGTAGGTATATAATAAATTGGCGAGCCCTCACAGAGAGGATCGCACTGTAAAAAAGATAGGGACAGAAATATAGAGAGAAGACCTACCAATATAATTTTGTAGCTTATTTTCATATTAAAGATGAGTATAATAATGTGATTTTAATAGTCAAGTATTTTCTTGTAATGGAAGACATTGAAATTGTTTTTATGCAAAACTATCTATTCTACTCCATGCTTAGTCATAGAGCAAGTCTCAACACTTATCCCATCTGTATCGTAACATATAGGATAGTCATTTTGTACTATATTTTCATTATCTTCATTTTTAGTGTCATAATAGACTATTTCTGTTTTTAAATTGCCATTGCTTTCGTAGTAAGTGTATTCAATATACATACTTGTTTTTTCTGGAGTTCTATATATGATATAGCTTTTCAGTTTTGTTTCCTCTGAATCATAGTATGCTAAGCTA
>JABAAI010000136.1 GCA_014238825.1 Leptospirales bacterium | reverse complement strand
CAGGAGTCCATAAAGTAGTGTCCATAGCAACAATATCATTCATCAACTCATAGCCCTTGCAAGTGGGAACGCCAGAAACAAGAGGACAACCTGTATTACTACTATCGATGCCATCATTATAATGGCTACCATCTAGATCGTAGCGTATATTAACTAATTCGCCGGCTTTACTTATTTCTATAAGGCCATCATTATCCTTATCCACATCCCCGTCTGCCTCAGTAAAGCCATCACCATCCTCATCTGCATTATCATCATCGCAACCATCCTTATTAACATCTGTCCTTCCTAAGCTAGAATGATCAGGACAGTCATCATTAGCATCAACAATACCATCGTTATCATCATCGTTATCCTCATTATTATGGCATCCATCGTTATCAATATCATCGTTAGTGTCATGAGGTCCAGTTATTCCATCTGGACAAGTATCTATAGTATCGGGTATACCGTCTTCATCTGAATCTTCATCTAAATCTTCATATCTATCAAGTTCTGTATCTGTAATCGATATATCAGAAGGCTGATTAGGAAGAATACTATCACATGATGGTGTCGTACCATCACTGCAACCTTTTTGAACCCCATCCTTTACTATGAGAGCATGCATTAGTTGAGGGATATTATCGTCATAATTCCAATCCTCATGACCGTCGCTATCATCCAGATTACTACTAATCAACGTATCAGCAGATTTCTTTAAACAAGTCCCAGTACAAGAGCCATCTCCTACGGCTGTAATCCCTGTAGCCCCTCGATGAAAATAACTCTCTGCAAGTCCTGCACCAGACTCAATCTTACCGACTATACCTCCTACATTGCTAGCACCTGTGGCCAAGCCAATA
>JABAAI010000135.1 GCA_014238825.1 Leptospirales bacterium | reverse complement strand
CGGCAAATGTTTGAGAGGGATCCAGTTGCAAGATAGATGTCCAATCCAAAAGAGCTTGTGCCGGCTGATTATGATGTAACGAAAGAAAAGCAGTTAAATAAAGATAGTTTGTATTATGCTTGGCCTTTGTATCGTGCTCTCGCATCCATTGTTCTGCCTGATGAACATGCCCCAAACCAAAAAGAGAGCAAGTGCCAATGTACAAAACAACAGCTGGCTTAAAAGTCTTAGAGCTTTGATGAATTTCTTGGCAAATCTGAAAGGCTTCTTCAAAATTACTACTTCCTAGCCTTTGCTTCGCAAGTATCAATTTATTCTCTAAGATACCGCTTCGATTAAATAAAAATTTAAGCATAGCAAATCATTTCCTAGCTTTGCAGAGCCTTTAATTTCGAAACTCGTATATTAACGTTATTATTACTGCTACGACCTTCACGACATGGTCGGTAACTCTGCCTATGCAAGGGTGTAATGCCAAGTCTTTTTATTTGAGTAAGATGCTCTAGAGTTGGATAACCTTTATTCTTATCCCAGCTGTACTCTGGAAAATACCTAGCAAGGCTGCTTATTCTTTGGTCACGTCTCACTTTCGCGATAATTGAAGCAGCGGCAATACTAAAAATATTCTTATCACCCTTAACTATAGATTTATATTTTACTAAAGGAAAGTTATTTTTTTCGACTAGGGGGAAACGCATATTCCCATCGACTAGCAATATCAGCTTTTGATAGCTTCTATTAGTTTGCACGCGTCTGATAAGAGCGATAATTGCCCTTTCCGTTGATAAATTGATGTTAATTCTATCAATAATTCGATTAAAAACATACACTATCTCAACAAAACTGGCATACTT
>JABAAI010000134.1 GCA_014238825.1 Leptospirales bacterium | reverse complement strand
CGGCAAATGTTTGAGAGGGATCCAGTTGCAAGATAGATGTCCAATCCAAAAGAGCCTGTGCCGGCTGATTATGATGTAACGAAAGAAAGGCAGTTAAATAAAGATAGTTTGTATTATGCTTGGCCTTTTTATCGTGCTCTCGCATCCATTGCTCTGCCTGATGAACATGCCCCAAGCCAAAGAGAGCGCAAGTGCCAATGTACAAAACAACATCTGGCTTAAAAATCTTTGACCTTTGATGAATTTCTTGGCAAATCTGAAAGGCTTCTTCAAAATTACTGCTTGTTAGCCTTTGCTTCGCAAGTATCAATTTATTCTCTAAGACGCCATTTCGATTAAATAAAAAATTAAGCATAGCAAATCATTTCCTAGCTTTATAAAGCCTTTAATTTCGAGGCTAGCACATTAATGTTATTACTATTACTGCTACGACCTTCACGACATGGCCGGTAACTTTGCCTATGCAAAGGTGTAATGCCAAGTCTTTTTATTTGAGTACGATGCTCTATAGTTGGATATCCCTTATTCTTATCCCAGTTGTACTCTGGAAAATACCTAGCAAGGTTGCTGATTCTTTGGTCACGTCTCACCTTCGCGATAATTGAAGCGGCAGCAATGCTAAAGATATTCTTATCACCCTTCACTATAGATTTATATTTTACTAAAGGAAATTTATTTTCTTCGATTAGGGGGAAACGCATATTCCCATCGACTAGCAATATCAGCTTTTGATAGTTTCTATTAGTTTGCACACGTCTGATAAGAGCGATAATTGCCCTTTCCGTTGACAAATTGATGTTAGTTCTATCAATAATTCGATTAGAAACATATACTATCGCAACAAAACTGGCATACTT
>JABAAI010000133.1 GCA_014238825.1 Leptospirales bacterium | reverse complement strand
TAGTTATTTAAATTTTTCAACTATTGAGGTCTCTAAGTGACTAAATTAATTTTAAATTTTAAATCAAAAGAGTCTAAAAAAATCAAAAATTCTAAAAATTACTTAGGAGGTAAAGGAGCTAATCTTGCAGAAATGAGAAAATTAGGGTTACCGGTTCCATCAGGTTTTACTATTTCTACAAAAGTTTGTGATATTTTTTATAAAAATAAAAAAAAACTTACTCCAAAAATACTAAAAGAGGTTAATAAAGAATTAAAGATTATCGAAAAAGAATCTGGAAAAAAGTTTGGAGATTTGAAAAACCCTTTATTAGTTTCTGTAAGATCTGGAGCCAGAGTATCAATGCCAGGAATGATGGATACAATTCTAAATTTAGGACTAAATGATAAAACTGTACAGGCACTAGCAAACAAAACTTCAAACATGAGATTTGCAAAAGACAGCTACCGAAGATTTATTCAAATGTATAGCAATGTAGTTTTAGAAGTAGAAGCGTATAATTTTGAGGAATTAATTGAAAATTATAAATTAACCAAAGGTGTTCTTTTAGATACTGAGCTTGATGAAAATGATTGGGACGGACTTATAAAAGATTTTAAAGAAGTGGTTAAAAAGAATACGAAGAAAGAATTTCCGCAAAATGTTTTTGATCAGCTTTCAGGAGCAATCAGTGCTGTTTTTTTATCTTGGGAAAGTAATCGAGCAAAAGTTTATAGAAAATTAAATCAAATACCATCAGCATGTGGAACAGCAGTAAATGTTCAAACAATGGTATTTGGAAATATGGGGGAGAACTGTGCAACAGGAGTTGCTTTTACTAGAAATCCTTCAAATGGAGTGAATGAAATTTATGGTGAATACTTGATTAATGCCCAAG
>JABAAI010000132.1 GCA_014238825.1 Leptospirales bacterium | reverse complement strand
TCATGACATTAGCATAAGTCTTAAGTTGCTCAGTCGCTGCTAAGCGATAGTGATCCAAGCTATAAATGGAAACCGAACGTTTTTCTTTAATATGAAATCTAGCGGCTAACTTAGCTATAGTTGTAGTTTTCCCGCTGCCAGTAGGACCAATCAGAGCGAAAGCACGGCATTCACCATGAACGGGTGCACTGCTTGGCATGGTTATTATTTTTTGAGACAATAGATTAAGACCTCTTTCTTCTATTATACGATAATCTGACTTCTCCTTAGCAGAGAGATGTTCTTCCAAAGATTGCAAAAAATTATTGGAAAAAGCAGGGCTCAGCTGAGAAGATGAAAGTTGTTCCCCCAAACTCGTTAAATGATCTGGGGCTTCTCCTATAGAAGTATGGGACAACTTAGCTCTGTCTTTTGGTGACTGATAAATTCCAGTTGTAGGAGCAGTAAATAGTGGCTTTAGAGTACCTGTAGTAGACTTTGTGGCATCTGTGACATCTGATAGCATAGAACTATTCGATGATTTATTTGCCTCACTCAAAAGTTGCCTTATTAGCTTGCGCTCCTTATCCGTAATCTTCTCATTTGAAGTTTTAACATTTTCTAAATTTTCATTTGCCAAAATAGCCCATTTCTCATTATTACCAATCACTGAAGATTTTTTCAATGGAGACTTTTTAGAACCCAAAGCAATATTTGACGTATCCCCCTCTGCTTTCAGCTTTTCGGGAAGCATATATTCTATTTCACAGGTTTTCCTAGAAAAGAGAGATGAACCTAGAAAACCACCTTCCTTAATCTCCCTCTGTTCCAAGATAATCGCTTCAGAACCATAAGCACTACGTAATTTCATCATACATTCGGCTATACTCCGCGAACGAA
>JABAAI010000131.1 GCA_014238825.1 Leptospirales bacterium | reverse complement strand
TGTAAAGCAGTTGAAATTACCATCATCATATCTCTAAAAAATCTAGCAACTGAAACTTAATTAGCTTAGTTTTGGAAAGTGTAAAAAGCCCAAAAACCATCATCATATCTCTAAAAAATCTAGCAACTGAAACTGATAATCTCTATACTTCATCTCACTAAATAATCCCATCATCATATCTCTAAAAAATCTAGCAACTGAAACAGTGTTTATATTGATAGTACTACTACTAATGTTCCCATCATCATATCTCTAAAAAATCTAGCAACTGAAACATCTCTGATATACCGAGTCCAGTTATAGGGTCATAACCATCATCATATCTCTAAAAAATCTAGCAACTGAAACGGTGAAGACTGGGGTTGCAGATGCAAGGCAGTTACCATCATCATATCTCTAAAAAATCTAGCAACTGAAACAAGAGAGTCACGACTCCGAAACTTGTAATGCTAAACCATCATCATATCTCTAAAAAATCTAGCAACTGAAACAGTTTTTTATTGAATACCAAAAATGGATGCACAGCACTGTTATTTCTACTTCATTTTATATCAAAGTGTCATAAAATCTCTTATATCACTCCTTATTTAAAAAAAGTTTTTTACGATTATATTTTTTTTGATTGTATTATTAAAGCGACATAATAAAAGGGACTAATACTTTTTTGTTATTTGAATTATTATGATAGATAGTAGAAAAAGATCTTTTCTTCTTGGAGCTAATGCAATTATTTTCCTTTTGGCAGGCTCTGTCTTCTTTGTTGTTTCTTTGGAACCTCTAGCTTCTTGCCAACACAAGCCTGTAGAAAAAGTCAAGGTGAGGAAATTAGGTGGTGGGTCTTATTTGAAATCAAGTGAAGTTATCGATTTTATTAAAATTAAAAAAAATAAAGAATACACAAATAACGATCTTATAGTTAAAAGGGATCATTTACTCTCTCAT
>JABAAI010000130.1 GCA_014238825.1 Leptospirales bacterium | reverse complement strand
GTCAATAGAGGTTGGGATTCAGTTTGGTATGCTAAGAAAAAAGATTTTGGAAACTATTTAATTGAAGATTTTAAAATAAGAGATTACATCAAAAAAAATGTAGTTAACTCTGGTGTATCAAAAGTGATGATAGAAAGAACATCAAATAAATGTTATGTAACAATATATACTTCGAGACCTGGATTTGTTATTGGTAAAAAGGGTAGTGACATTGACAAAATTAAAAACAATCTATCAAAATTTACGACAAACGAAGTAGCTTTAAATATTAAAGAGGTGAAAAAACCTGAAACAAATGCTTATTTAGTCGCAGAGAATATAGCTCAACAACTTGTAAAAAGAATTTCATACAGAAGAGCTATGAAAAGATCAATGCAATCATGTATTAGATTGGGAGCAAGAGGTATAAAAGTTTCTATAAGTGGAAGACTGGGTGGAAATGAAATAGCTAGAACCGAATGGTTAAGAGAAGGAAGTATTCCTGCACACACATTAAGAGCTGATATTGATTACGCTGAAGCTGAAGCTTTGACAACTTATGGAATTATTGGAATTAAAGTTTGGATTTATAAAGGTGAGGTTTTTGCTAGAGAATTTAGTCAAGAGACAAACAAGGTTGTACCGAAAGAAGGTAAAGTATAATGCTTCAACCGGTTAGAACTAAATGGCGAAAAGCACACAAGGGAAGAATTCATGGTACTGCTACAAGAGCAAGCACTATCAATTATGGTGCGTTTGCACTTAAAGCCTTACAGCCAGAAAGAATTACAGGGAAACAAATAGAAGCTGCAAGAGTAGCTCTTACAAGACATATGAAAAGACAAGGAAGAGTTTGGACAAGAATTTTTCCAAATATTCCAGTTTCAAAGAAACCAATTGAAGTTAGAATGGGTAAAGGTAAAGGAAATCCTGAATTTTTTGCATGCAGAGTTAAACCTGGAAGAATTTTGTTCGAAG
>JABAAI010000012.1 GCA_014238825.1 Leptospirales bacterium | reverse complement strand
GTAATGATGCTTTGGGTTGGCTAGACTTAGCTTCTGATACTATTCAAGAAAATTTTAATAATCTTAAGAATATTAACAATGCTGCAAAAATAATCCAAAAAACGGAAGCCCTAGCTATAATAGGAATTGGGGGGTCATATTTGGGGGCAAAAGCAGTAATTTCAGCACTACAAGGACCCTTTGATACTTCAATTTGTCCTGTATATTTTTTAGGCTATAATATAGATGCTAGTTATCACAAAGGACTTATTGATATTTTATCACGGAAACGCTATGCAATAAATATTATATCTAAAAGTGGAACGACTATCGAAGTTGCACTCGCCTTTCGTTTCCTTTGGCAGGATTTAAAATCTCGCTTTTCTAGTGAAGAGTTAAGGGATTTAGTTTTTGTTACTACAGATGCGAAGAAGGGGAAGTTACGTCAATTTATTCAAAAGCATCAACTGCGCAATTTTATTATACCAGAAGATATTGGAGGTCGCTATAGTGTTTTGAGCCCAGTGGGTCTTTTGCCGATTGCTAGTGCCGGTCTTTCAATCACTAAAGTACTCAAAGGAGCCTGTGAAATGCGTGAAAAACTTAGGAGTACAGATTTTAATAGTAATCCAGCCCTTCAGTATGCAGCGTATCGTAAAACAGCTTACAGATTAGGAAAAAAAATAGAAATATTTTGTACTTATCAGCAAAATTTATTTCATTTGTGTGAATGGTGGAAGCAATTATTTGGTGAATCAGAGGGCAAAAATCATGCTAGCATTTTTCCTGCTATCGTAAATTTCACAACAGACCTTCATTCTATGGGGCAATGGATCCAAGAAGGAGAGAGGAATATTTTTGAAACAGTCTTAGATGTTGAATCTGTAGCAGAGCTTATAATTCCAGACCTAGAAGATAACAACGATGGTCTTAATTACTTATCAGGGAAGTCTCTACATTATGTTAATAGAAGTGCAACAGAAGCAAGCTTGATGGCTCATAAAGAAGGAGGCGTGCCTTGTCTTCGTATTCGTATTCCTAAACTAGATGAAGAAACTATAGGGGCATTATTATACTTTTTTGAGTATAGTTGTGCAATATCTGCTTATATGTTTAAGGTTAATCCTTTTGATCAGCCTGGTGTAGAGGCTTATAAAGGGAAGATGTCAAAAATACTTACTTAGCTAGATAATGACTACTCTACTTCTGCTGCGCTTCTACGAATAAAATAACATGCTTATCTGGATCACGGGCTAAAAATGCCTTTCTGTACTTACGCTTTGTTTTTGGTAATTGCACTATTGCTTTAGAAATAAGTTTATTTCGTCTAAACATAATTTTTGATTTGATGCGCTTCCAGAAATATGCTAGATTATTGACATGAATAGTTGTTTGCCAATGCCATAAATCGTTAGCACGAGAATCACTAGGGTAAGGTCGACCGTGACCGGGTTTTATATATCTAAGGAATTCAATACCTGGCCCTTTCATTGTAGGTGCTTTGAAGGTAGTAATTTCTACTTTAGCATTTTCTACGTTATTAAGGCGTGCCTGCTCTATTCCATAATTAGTACCACTGCCAAGTAAATTCATGGCAAGAAGTTTTTGATAAAAATAAAATCCTCTCATATTAGAGCTAATAACTATTGCAGTATGATCTATACCCAAGAATAAAGCTTTCTTTCTTTGCCAACGAGGTTCTCCCTTTCCTTTTGGAAATGAGATAAGCTCTAGGACATGTCCATCTGGATCTTTGAAGTAAAAAGCCTTTATTCCAGCTGCATTTTTATTCCAATTTGGAATGCGTTGTGGAGCAGTCGAAATGTGTCTGACTTTGTTTTTTTGGAGATGAGAGTAGGCGGTTTCCATATTACTAACAACTATTGCAATATGTTGGAACCATAGATCATTGCTTTTTGAATCTACAGGGATAGGTCGGCCACTTGGCGTAAGATATTCATTGAGCTCTATACTTTCTTTGCCTAGTTGTAAACGTGCTGTACGGATACGAGCTCCAAAAACGCCATATAATTTTTCCCAAGGACTTCCATAGACCTCACTAATCCAGACCAGTTTAAACTTTAGTACTTTTTCATAAAAAGGTAAAACCTTATCCAAACTAGAGACGGTTATTCCAATAGTCCCAACGCTTTGAACTTGTGCTTCATTTTTGTCGATTGGGCTTATGGGATGTAATTGAGGGATAACTGAATATAAAATGGAAGCAGTAGAAACAGAAAGAGCAAGGCCAATTCCAAAAATCATAACAGCTTTGCTTGTTGTCATTTTGTTCATATTGTTCATAAAGCCTCTAGCTTAAGATATGTGATTAGCGAAGCTTAGTAAGGAGATGGTCCCCAACTCGCAAGGCATTTGCCATAATTGTAAGCGATGGGTTTACGGCAGCGCTTGAAGGAAAAAAGCTACCATCAATCACATATAAGTTTTTCACATCGTGAGTCCGGCAATTTGTATCAAGAACAGATGTTTTTGGATCCGTGCCAAAGCGACAAGTTCCAACTTGATGAGCAACCCCAGCCAGTGGAATTTTCTTTTTCAAATAAATAGAAGCGGGCAAGAAGCCTAGTAAATTATAATTTTTTTTCAAAACTTTTGTCCACCGGCGCATTAATCTTTTAAATGAAGTCGTATTGTTATCTTTATATTCCAAATAAATCTCACCATTTTTCACTCGAACCCGGTTATTAGGATCGGGTAAATCTTCTGTAGTAAACCACCAATCAACAGAATGTTTAGCCATCCAGTTAAGAACAAAAGAAGGAGTAAAGGGGGGGGCATCACCTCTTAGCATTTCTTTGTTCGCCTTACCCAAGAGTTGCACATGACCCATTGGATAGTTATAGCCCTTTTCACCCCAGTAGTAATCATTTATTGCCATAGTTTTTTGAAAAACAGTAGAGTTCTTTTTTAGAGAAATTCCAAGCATGGCACCATTCACGTGCTTCATAAAATTACGACCTACTTGATCTGAAGAATTGGCCAAACCATTAGGATGCTTTTCATTAGCAGATTGTAAAAGCAAAGCTGCAGAGTTGGTAGATCCACATGAGAGGATAACTGTATCAGCATTAAAGCGAAGATGCTCTCCTTTGCACAAGGCTTCGACTTCACTAATTTCATTGCCATCTTCGCTTGTGTGTAGTTTCATAACACGAGTATTAGTGAGAAGGGTAATATTTTCATTTTTAAGAGATGGACGGATGCCATTGATATCAGTATCAGATTTTGCATCGACTAGACAAGGGAAACCATCACAAGTATCACAGCGTATACAGGCACTATTGTGTCTGTCTTTTTCATTTAGGTTGACTCCTAGTGGGACATAGAAAGGCTTATGACCTTGGGAACTTAGCTTGTCATGTAATTCTTGAATACAAGGCTCGTGACTTACTGGAGGGTGAGGATAATCAGAAGACATAGGAGGTTCTGTTGGATCAAGACCTTTTTTCCCGTGAACGCTATACATCTTTTCTGCTTGCTCATAATAAGATTTGAAGGCATCATATTTTAATGGCCAAGCAGGTGAAACACCAGATTTATGTTGAACAGCCTCAAAATCTTTTTCACGTAAGCGTAGCAAGGCCGCTCCATAGACTTTAGTATTTCCACCTACCCAATAGCTTGTTCCTGGTCGAAATTTTTTTGAATTTTTATCTCGCCACATTTCTGTTGTATGATAACGCTCTTTGTGAAAGACAGATTTTGTATCCCAATTTTCTCTTTCACGTGGCAAAAAGGAACCACGTTCTAAAATGAGTATTTTTTTGCCAGAATGAGCTAATTTATGAGCGATAGTGCCTCCACCAGCTCCCGTTCCAATAATGATTATATCGTATTTTTCTCCCATAGATTAACTCACCTGATTTGTATATTAGTTATACTATTTAAATTAAACAATTACTCCCAAAGAATATTGTATATCATAAAATAGCAAGGATAAAATCAAATTAATATGGATTAATCCCAGGATAAAGCCTTTATTGAATATATTCATCATTTTTTTAGATAGTTTCAAGGAATATGATTTTTTTATTGACAAAAGCTAATTTTTAGTACTTATTAATAAGATAATGTACATGTATATGAAATTATCTGTAATGACTTTCGTGCTATTTTTTTGTTGTAGCCTACTTTTGGCACAGCAGAACCAAGTTGATAGAAAAAAGGAAGCCATTCTTTTTAAATCTATTCAAAAAAAGGGTTTACGACTAGATAAAAAAATTCAAGAGGCCTATGCAGATATTGCTACATTTGGTTTTCTTATAGATTTAGCGAAGCATGATAGAGCTGTAAAAATTGCCAGAGAGAAAAACCCCTTTGTACGTAGTCAAACTAGGCGGAAATTGAAATATGTGCCACTAAAGCATTCTATTCGCTACGTTAAGGAGGGAGAAGATTTTTTATTTAGCGACTTTGGTAAAGCATCTGAAGTAAGAGCTTTAATAGCTAAGAAAATAGCCTTTGCTCAAAAAAATAATGTAAATGTACCTAATCTGAATATTGCTAACAGAGATGGTGTTGAGGTTTCTCACTTTGGATATGGTAGTTCATATAATTTTAAGAGGGCGCAAGCTAGTGTCTCTGGCAGGAAAAAGCTTAGTCTATATTTTACGGATAATAAGACTTTATCGATGGCGATCTTACGGCTAGAAAATAATGACTACTATGCAGGGATAAAGGATGTAGAATTGATTATTGATCCCAGTCCAACTGATGATAAAACAGATGATATAATTATTTTATATCGCGAAGGAAATAAAGAAGCCACAGCAAATTTATTAGCCCTAATGCATAATAATACATTTTACGATGATCGTAATAAATTTAAAATTAAATACTATGAATATTTAAAGAACAGGTTTGTAGAAAAGTTTCGAGGGATGTCAAATTATAATAAGGAATTTGGGAAGTGGCCTGATGATTCCTATTTCAAGCGCTTGGACAATGGACTGGATCTATAGTTTCAACCAGAGATAAACTATAAATTATTTTTTGAATCACCTTTATCTGGTGTTTTTGCTTCACTTCCCAAAGCGTCAATTTCTAAAGCTTCAATTTTTTCTCCATCCCATTGCAGTTTTTTTGAAAGTAGCCATTCATCTATTTCCTTTGGTATCATTTCTTGTTTTGAGACTTCCTCTTTTGGAGCTAAGTAGCGAGCTTGCAATGTTCTAAGGAAAGGATAAAAGAATATAGTTAGTGTGGCTATAATAATTCCTGACCAAATCATTGAGATATATAGAGTAAGTTCTTCATGAGAATAGGATGATGCAATCTGCCAATTATTACTTAGCATTTGTGTTGCTAAAATAGCGGCATCAGTTTGTTGATTTTCCAAAGTGAAATCTAGTAAATCAAATAAAGAATACCAGGCGAATAGAGTCCCCAGTAAAAGCAATGCGTATCTTGAAGTTATCGTGTGAGCAAAGCCGATAACAAACATAGCTAAGGATGAAGTCAAACCGACAATATAGGCAAGGCTTCCTGGATCACAGAAGAGATAACTAAAATAAGCCAAAATCGTAGCAAAAATAATAAGCGTAATTCGCTCTCCTGATGCTACAAGTCCTCTTTGAATCAATACCCCGCCAGTAAAGGCAGAACCCAAGTAACCGGCGGAAACAGTTAAGAGCAGAGCAGAATCTGAATTAAGTTGGGAAATGAGAGTTTCTCCAGATTCGGATAGATTAATATGAATTTGTTCTAAGTGAGCCCCTCCCAAAAGTGCAGCAATTCCGTGGCATATCTCGTGTGTCAAAACCATTAGCAGTTTAAAAGGCAAGAGGATTATCGTATTCCAGACAAGGGTAGCAAAAAGTCCTATAAAGAGTACAAAAAAAATCCTAGGCATGCTTTATATATCGGATATACTTGGAGCTTGCAAGCTTAGTTGTTTTTGCTGAAAATGACGTTCTTTAGCAAGCTCCATGAGAGTTAGCAAGAGTTCTTGGAGTGAAAGGCCATCCGCACGCCATAGACTAGGGTACATACTGATATCTGTAAAGCCGGGCAGGGTGTTTACTTCGTTTATCCATATTTTAGATTTCCCATTCTTTTTGCAAAGAAACATATCAACCCTTGCTAGCCCCTCTAAACCTAGTATCTCAAAGGCTTTAAGAGCTGTTTCCTGAGCCATTTTTTTCTCTTTAATACTTATTTGACTAGGGATATGTAGTATGGCACCTTTTTTATCTATATATTTATTCTTAAAAGAATAGAAATCTTTTTCTACAGAAATCTCTCCTATGGGTGAGGCCTTTGGTTTCCTGTTGCCGATGATAGCACATTCTATTTCCCTGCCGTCTATATTTTTTTCTATTAGTATTTTGGAATCATAGCGGAAGGCGTCCTCAATTGCCATAGTAAAATTTTCAGCTTCAGAAACACGATGAATTCCAATAGATGAACCGAGATTGGCAGGCTTAACATAAAATGGTAATCCCAGATGAGATTTTATTATTCCAAAATCAAGCCCTGTAATCTTAGATATGTCGATTTTGTTGGTATTATCTGCTAAAATAGGGCGTTTAAAACTCAGGAATTTTGCAACAGGAAGTTGTCCTATTAAAAGGCGTTTCATATAGAGTTTATCCATACATACAGAAGATGACAACACATCAGCGCCCACGTATGGAAAATCTAATTGCTTTAAGAGCCCTTGTAGACTACCATCTTCTCCGTATTGACCGTGTACAATTGGAAAAAATAAGTCAATTTCTATACTTTTTTGATTTTTATAAATACGAATTGGTCTAGAATTACCCGGTAAAAGAGAAAGTTGCAAACCACTTTCTTTTTTAAGCTCTTTTGGAAGTCTTTTAATAGGTTCTAAAGTTTTTTTCCAATCTTCTATAAGTATCCATTCTCTTTTTCTCGTAATTCCGATGGGAAGCGTTATAATATTTTTAATATTGCTAAGGGCCTTGCATATATTTCTAGCCGACAGCAAGGATATTTCATGTTCTGCAGAGGGGCCTCCAAAAATAATAGCGACACGCATGGTTTTTATATTATCTCTTATCATCTTTGCGAGGTATAGTACTATAAATAACTATAATGCCAAGGTTTTTAGACCTTTACTTTACCCATTATTTTTTGATTGTCATTTATTTAAATAAATTTTTATTTGACAAGACACGGATATGTTTTTAATAGTTATAATGTTGGAAGTTTATTAATATTTCATTAATGGAGGTGATAAAATATGGAAAATAAAGATGTAGAGTATAATAATTCAAAAATTAATTACTCTTTTTGTATGAATATTTTTGCAATAGCTTTTGTGTCACTTGCTATGACCTTATGTAGTTCTTCTAGAGGTGCAATGGGTGATATAGCGTATTCTCCTGGAGGCAATGGATTTGCTTATAAATCTGTTGGTGTACCTCAGAAGGGTTTTTCAAAATGGGCAACACAAAATAAAGAAAAAATTCAAAAAACAATTGATGGTCTGGGGGATGACTCTGTTCTAGAAATTGTTGGACATACGGATAGTTCTGGTCCTCGTGAGAAGAAGGGTAGTCGTAGAGGAAATATTTGGTATTCAACGGCACGAGCAAGAGCAGTCTATAACGCGCTTATAAAAAATGGTTTCAAGCGTTCTAAACTAAGTTATAAAGGCATTGCAGATGATGAGTTGTTGGATAGTGGAGAACCTAATAGTCAAATAAATCGTCGTGTTAACTTTAGAATTGTTTCTAAAAAATAACTCTAAGTAATGCACAGCGTATAAAGCTCAATCCAATAATATTATTTAAAATTTATTGAATTTATTGTTGGATTAAGCTTAATCGCTATGCTAAAAAATTCAAGAATAGCTAAAATTGAGCTAGGAAACATCCCATTTATCGTTGTTATAGTAGTCAGGCCTCTGCTACTAAAAGAGTTGAAATTTTTTTACTCTATTGGAATACGCTTATTAGAAATTAGGATAGATAGTTTTTGCACTAATTTGGAGACTATCATAAACTTTTCTATAATGGCCAAAGAAACTGGTTTTGCTATTATAGCAACTATGAGAACAGAGTCTGCTATATCTTTAGAGCAAAATACTTCCAAATCTAATTTTTACCGACAAAATTCTTGTGAATCAAGTTTTAATACACGCCTAGATGTTCTCAGTCAAATACTAATTCATGCTGATATTGTTGATCTAGAAATCGAGAATGAAAAAAAGTATAAAGAGGAGCTAATTAGCCTAGCCCAGAAAAATGACTGTCGTATTCTTCTTTCTGTGCATGATTTTGTAAAAACACCTCAGCTGGAGGTAATGGAAGCAATTATAGAAGAAGGGATGGAATATTCAAGTGATTTTATAAAACTGGCATATTTTGCTAATTCAATTGATGATTGCCGGCGTCTTTTAAGTTTTGCTTTAAACTTTCAGTTTAGACGTGAAAAAGAGGCAATGGATAAACAAAAGCAACTACCGGCCTTAGTTGTTATAGCAATGGGTGACTGGGGTTTGATTTCTCGGATCACAGGAATGATTGTTGCTTCTCCATTTACTTATGCTTTTGTGGATCAAGCTAACGCTTTGGGACAGTTATCAGTAAGTAAAATGCACGAAGAGCTTATACTTTACTATCCTAGCTATAGGGAGTATATAGCAAAGTTGAAAGCCTAGTTATCTAGTAATCTATGTAGTCTTTAAGTTTTCGACTGCGTGAAGGGTGGCGCAAGCGACGTAGAGCTTTGGCTTCAATTTGCCGGATTCTCTCTCGAGTTACTTGGAATACATAGCCCACTTCTTCAAGTGTGTGTGAATAGCCATCATCTAATCCAAAGCGCATGCAGAGCACTTTTTGTTCTCTTACTGGGAGGGTACTCAAAATAGATTTTATTTGTTCAATGAGGAGGAGTCGAGCGGTAGCATTTACTGGTGACTCGACTTCTTTATCTGGAATAAAATCACCCAATTCAGAATCTTCTTCGGAACCTACTGGTACCTCCAGAGAGATAGGATCTCTAGCTATTCCTTTCACATTTTTCACCCGTTCAGCTGGCCAACCCAAGCGCTCGGAAATTTCTTCATTGTTAGGTTCTCTACCCATTTCTTGTAAAAAAATACGTGTTTCACGAACAACTTTATTGATTTGCTCTATCATGTGGACAGGAATGCGGATGGCTCTGGCTTGATCAGATATAGCTCTTGTGATTGCTTGTCTAATCCACCAAGTAGCATAAGTAGAGAATTTATAGCCCTTTTTGTATTCAAATTTATCAACTGAACGCATGAGGCCTATATTCCCTTCTTGGATGAGGTCAAAAAAATGCATTCCTCTATTAACATAGCGCTTAGCAATTGAAATAACTAAGCGTAAATTAGCTTTGATCAGTTCTTTTTTTGCTTGTGAGATTTCTCTTTCGCCTTTGTTTAAGGCATCTCCCCATTTAATGATTTGTTCTATGGATGATCCTGCTTCCTGTTCCATACGCCTAAGTTTTCTTTCATTATTACGAATAACTTTAATTACTTCACGAATTTCATCAATTTTAGATTCAGTCTCAACTTCAATTTTCTTAATATTTTCATTTTTTTCAATAAAGCGGTTATAGGCTTTTATTTGCTTTATATTTTTTTTGTACCGCACCTCAATCTCAATAAAGCGTCTGTGAATTTCTTTGACACGAGAAACCATAGACCTGATTTTTTGAGAAATACGGACGATTTCTTTTTGAGAAATTCCCATACTACGGATTATCGTATCCATTGAATTCATGTTTTTTTCTGCTTTTAAGTTATATTCAAGCCACTTTTTGGAATCAACAGGATGATTATTCATTAGATTAATTAATCCGTAGTATTTATTTTCATTTATTTCTACTATCTTCATATTTTTAATGAATAGCTTCTTGAGGCGATCTAACTCGGCCTGAGTTAGATAATATGAAGTATTGGAACGAATAATTTCTGAAACTTTGATTTTACCTAGAGTTATTTTTGGTAAAAGCTTCAAAAAATTTGTGCGAACTAGTGATGAGCTTAAAATGACTTCCTCTATAATATTTTCACCATTCTCAATGCGTTTAGCTAGAAAAACCTCTTTATCACCAGAGATAAGGGATACCTTTCCTATTTCTTTTAGATAGACTCTAATTGGATCATCATTAGCACTCTTTGCAGAATCATCTTTCTTAGTTGGTGTAGGTTCTCTCTTAATTTTATTTTCTTTGACTACCTTTGAAGATGAAATATCTTCATATTCTTCAATAACGTTAATTCCCATTTGATTGAGAAGGGAAAAAACATCATCGATGCGTTCTGAGTTTACAATTTTATCAGGTAAGTACTCATTAATTTCGTCATGAGTAATTTCACCATTCTGTTTTCCAATGGTAATAATTTTTTTAATTTCAGGTAGATCTTGAATCGCCATGATATAACCCCTTTACTAAGATATTTTTAATTTTAGTAGAATTCCAAGCTTCACTTTCATTAAAAATTGAATAATAACCCAATCTGTTAGACATTATCGAACTCAAAAAATTAAAAATAAAGTAATACTCTGTAGAATAATACAAGTATAGCCTTAATATTCTAAAATTACAGTAAATATTTCTTATGCATGATCTAAGCTATGGCTAGTTCTGATTGCGCCACTTGTTTTTTAGCATATTTAATTCACAAATAAGTTCACCTTCTTTTTTAAGAAGTTGAGCTTTCTGAACTAAGTCAGACACTAAAATAGTGGCTTCAATTTCGTCAATATTTTTTTCATGTTCTAAAATTTTATGTTTTAAAAAGTAATCTTTAATTAGCTGAGAAGACTCTTGGATTTGATGTTCACTTAAAGCTGAATTCTTCTGAAGCTGATATTCTTCTTCTATTGTGTGTTTAGCAATAATAGAAGCAAAAACTTTATATATTTCGTCTGGAAGTTCTAAATCCATAAGATTTTCTTTAGTCCAAATATTTCCGATAAGATACCGTGATTCTAAGTGGCGCCATAAAAAATCGCTATATAAATCTTCAAATTCAATTTGATTGAGTTCCTCAATAAAGTTTGCAAAGAGACTTGGATTAAAAAGAAGTTCCAAAACCAGTTGCCGTTCGCATTGGATTAATTTTTGCTGATGATTTGATAAATCTGCTTTAGTAAGAGCTGTCTCGTCTTTATTATCAGCATTGCTATCAGCTTCTAGAATGGATGTATTAAATTTATTTGTGAATTTATTACTATAGTGTTTTGAGCTGATATTCTTCTTTTTATAACTTCGCTCCCATTCCTGTTGTATTTCGGTTGTATTCAATTTCAGGATTTGTGCTGCACTCTCTATGAAAAGTCGGCAGTCTGTATCTTTGGAAATTGTTAATAAATGTTCATAAAGCCTATCAAGAGCTTTGCGTTTTTGCATCCCTTGTGGAAGTAGTGATGAGATATTCCCATCATAATAGCGTTTTGCAGTGGATATAAACTCAGAGAAAGTACTATTATTGTTTTTTTGTAAGTTGTGAGAAGCTTGGGGTAGCATTGCTTCCATCAAAAAAAATTTGGAGCCAGGGATCTTATTATCCAGTAGGTTTTTAATTTGACTCTTCGTTTGTGATTTAGCTAAATCAAAGGGGTCACATCCAGCAGGTAATAGACAAACAAAACATTCGAGATTCGCTTCATTAAGACATAGTTTTACTGATCTGTGAGCCGCATTAAGACCAGCAATATCTCCATCAAAGAGGAATGTTATGGATTTAACATAACGAGAGAGGAGTTTGATGTGTTCTAGGCCCAGAGCCGTCCCTAGAGGTGCACAAGCGAAGGCTATCCCAGCTTGCCATAAACCAATAACGTCGAGGTAACCCTCTACGCAAAGAGCTTCCTGTTTCATCCGCATTTCCGTCATGTTTTGAGCTAAGCCATAAAGAAGGCGATTTTTTTTGAAAGCAATAGAATCTGTAGAGTTTATGTATTTAGCTTCAGTATCTTGATTTGTGATAGTGCGACCACCAAAGCCTTGTATTTTATTATCAGACGATGATATAGGAAAAATAATTCTATTTCTAAAAAAATCGTAGGAAGACTTTGACTCATCTTTTTTGCGTAATAGCCCCAAATCTAGCATTTCTTTCTCTTTACTGGGATATTTATTTTTCAACCAATCCCAGCTTTTTGGACTTGCTCCTATCTTAAAAAATTTTATACTCTCATCGCTTATAGCTCTCTCTTGCAGATAATTCCTATGAGCAAGTCCATCTGTGCTATGTAGATAATTACTAAAGCTTTGCATTACATCTTCATTTAGTTTAAGTAGAAGGTTTTCTCTTTTTGACGAGGCTTTTGAAGTCCTAGAGTCTATTTTAATCCCAGCATACTGAGCAAGGCTAGCTAAGGCTTTGGCAAAAGGTATTGCATCCCGTTCCATGACGAACCGAAAGATATCACCTCCTTTACCACATCCGAAGCAATAGAACAGACCTTTATTGGGGGATACGGTAAACGATGGGCTTTTTTCATTGTGAAAGGGGCATAATCCTTTAAGAGAATTCCCCGAACCTTTCAATTTAACAAAACGACCAATATAGCCCTCAATAGTCACAGCAGCTAGTATTTTATCTTTTAGTGAGTAGTCCATGGTCTTATAGTGTTATACTTAAGAGATATTATAGGCGCAAGTAGTACTTTGTACATTTCTTGCTAAAAGGGTGGGTTAGTCAGTGAAGGATTGGAGTTTTTTTGTTAGTAGCTGACGTACAAGAGTTCCATCAACTGTACGTCCTTTTAGACGAGCCATGATGATACCCATTAGTTTACCCATATCCTTCATTCCAGAAATATTTTGACTAGCAGAGACATCTTCTATTATAGCTATAATTTCACTTTCAGGAACAGATGGAGGCAAGTATTTTTTAATAAGCTCTAGTTCTGTTTTCTCTTTATCCAATAGATCTTTACGATTGCTGTTTTCATATTGTTCTATAGCTTCCTTTCTTTTTTTTACAGCACGAGTAAGTATTTTTTCCATATCTTCGTCTGCCATTTTTTTAGAACCTGTTTTACTTAACTCATATTGTAAGTCAGATTTTATGAGACGCAAAGTGCTTAAGCTAGCACTATCTTTATTTTTCAAGGCATCTTTTAGATCTGTCTCTATCTTTTCTTGTAATTTCCCCATACTAATACCTCTGTATATACTTGAATATCTCCTATCTCTCTCTGCACGACATTTATCTAAAATATAGAGAGATATACTGTTAGTATTGAGCTTATATAGTCAATAAAATTATATATAATAAAGTATTTTAGTTGACATAATTATATTGCAAATAACAGTGTTGTTATATGAATAAATTAACTATTGTTATTGGTGGTTTACTAATTTTATTAGGTTTAGGATTCTTTACGTGGACTGGATTTAGTAAATATACAGCTTTGATTCCCGTGATACCAGGTTTCATTTTCGTAGTACTAGGGCTATGGGCTCTTAAATGCAAAAAGCAAGAAAAATTAGCAATGCATATTTCTGCTGTCCTTGCCTTAATAGGTTCTTTTACTTTAGTGATGGGTTTGCCCAAGCTTATTAAGATGGTTTGTTCTTCTCAAGGAGATCTAGTTCAAAGGCCTCTAGCGGCTGTGGAGACAAGTGTGATGGGGCTTATCTGCCTTGTTTATCTATCTTCTTGTATTAAGTACTTTATTGATAGGCAAAGAGAGAAGCGAAAAAGTTAAATTAATATCATTTTTTATACTTACAAAAGTAAAAAAAGCAGATAATTTTGCTTATTGACTTAGCTCAGTTTCTATTTTTCTAGCGTTATTGCAAGAACATGCAATGTTATATGTCTTAGATAGGCGCCAATTTAAGAGATGGGCTAGTGAAAGGGAGCCTCCACCATAAATTCTCATGAGAGTGACTAAAATAGAATTACTTTCATGATAAAGGTAGGCTACTAATAAAAGAGTGAATCCTAATAGGAATAGGCCTATTGGGATACGAGTGGTATAGTGATGCCTATAGCCATGCCATATAGAAGAAAGACCAATTATGAAAGAAGATAAGATTACTACTATTTCTATTTCATGGTTTAGCAAGTATCCCATGCTATGTATAGGTAAAATTATAGCTAAGAAAGGCAATGAAGCACAATGGATAGCACAGAGAAACCCTAGTACGCTACCGACATAATCAAGCCCTATCCAAGTTGATAAGCTTCGTTCACGGTTCATAAAATGGCTTTTCTCATCAATTGACCCTATCGACCTTATTAAGCCCACTAGTACCATCAGAAAGATAGTGTCAAATAAAAATATGTATTTCTTTTAATTTTGAAATGAAATAGTATGTAGAAGTTATAGGCATTTCTTTAAATAAATTGACATTACTAAGAGTATTTTCAACACTCGAACCTTAAGCGTAATATAATTCATGAAATTATCCTACAATTGGCTTGGCGATTATATAGATTTAAGCGATATTGAAGCTAAAGAAGTCATGCGAAGACTTACTTTAACCAGCTGTGAAATAGAATCTGTCTCAGAGAATTTCTCGTATTTAGAAGATGTACATGTGGCTCGTATTATTTCTATCGAGAAGCATCCAAATGCTGATAAACTAAATATTTGTAAGGTGCAGAGCCGAAGCAATGAATTACAAATTATTTGCGGCGCTTCTAATGTGAAGCTTGATATGCTTGTCGCTTTAGCTCCGATAGGAACTAAGCTGATTAAAACAGAGGAAGCTAGTCAAAATAGTAATATTTTAGAAATACGCAAAGCAAAGATTCGCGGTATTGAGTCTTTTGGGATGATTTGTTCTGCAAATGAATTGGGATTATCAATGATTAGCGATCCTTTTTGTTCTACTATTGATGGGGTGTTAGATTTGTCTTTGTTGGCTCATACTTTAGAAAAAACTGGTCTTTTTGATTTATCTGATTTAAAGCTTGGGAGAGCCTTAAACGACATTTTTCCATTAAAAGATTTTATATTTGATGTAGATAATAAGTCAATCACACATCGTGCAGATCTATGGTCTCACTTTGGCTTTGCAAGAGAGATTTCGGCAATTTTTAACAAGTCTTTGCGGTATAATCCACTAGATTATAAGCCTAAGCAAACAAATAATAGGCTTAGTAAAAAAGCCATTCATATTGAAAAAGGTGCAGCACTTGCATATCATGGTATTTCTTTAAGTAATATAGCGATAAAGCCAGCACCATTATGGATGCAATGTCGTCTGTTGAGCATAGGGCAACGACCAATCAATAACGTAGTAGATGTTTCGAACTACATCATGTTTGATATAGGTCAGCCAAATCATGCTTTTGATGCTTGCAATTTCAAAGAAGATAGTATTAGTATTTGTTTAGCAAAAAAGAACCTAAAAAATCAAAGCTTTACAGCACTAGATGAAATAGAAAGAGATATCCCTCCAGAAAGTATTTTGATTTATGATGGTTTACCGGAAAAATCTCAACTAATTGCTTTGGGAGGAGTCATTGGAGGTCTGTCGTCAGGAATTTCCCAAGATACAAATGAGATTTTTATAGAATCGGCAACCTTCCCAAGGAGCAATATACGCAAAACTATATCAAATTTAAATTTACGGACGGACGCTGCTCAGCGCTTTGAAAAAGGACAGGATCCAGCACAGGTAATTCCAGCTCTCTATAGGTTTTCACAATTACTGAAAGAAAGTTGCCCAGATTTACAAACAGGTCTTCTGTGTGGGTCTACGATTGAAAAAGCAAAAAATAATAAAATAAGTATTGATTTGACTTTTATTCAAAAGCGTCTTGGTTTTGCTATCAGTACTAAAAAAGTTGAGAGCATTTTAGAAGCTATAGGTTTTAAACTTGTTTCTTCAATAAGTAAATCAAAATTAAAAGAAGAACAAATTA
>JABAAI010000129.1 GCA_014238825.1 Leptospirales bacterium | reverse complement strand
CTAGATCGTAATGCTTTAGTCAATCTTTTTCATCAACAGCAAATGGATGAGCTGGTAACACCACTAAAAGAACTTACGAAACCAAACTCAATTTTCACTTATATTCATTCTTTTATTATTGAAAGACGAGCTCTCTTTCGCTATCTATTGTTAGGTGTCTTTGTTGTTCTGATCTCTGGATTTTTATTTAATGCTTTTGATTATGACCCCCTTAAAAATTACATAAGCAAATTGTCTGGAGAGGATATTTATTGTGGAGGCAAAAGGCAAGTTCATGTGATGAGCCTAGCTTTTGCAGAGGGCTCACCAGTAATAGATGTTCTTTCTATTAGTCCGCCTAATGCCTTGAGGTTTTCAATTGATGATTTTGTTTTGAAGTTTTGTTTGGATAGTGTTGATACTAAAGATTTACTTGCTCCTTTGGGCACCTTTCATGTCCGCCTTGATAATGATAAAAATTATCTTTTTAAAAGTAAAGAAGGAGAAAGCTATATTCTAGATAACAAGAAAAAAGGTTTAGAGAATTTGAAATTTAAGATAAAGTTTACGCCTACTGTAGTAAATGATTTTTCTACGAGAGTGGAATTGGAAGTCTTAGGAGATGATTTAGAAAATATAGATGAAGCAGGATTAATAGCTGAGGATCTAAGCGAGAGGCCCATATACTCTATAGATAGAAAAAATAATAATGTGAGTAATTATCAGAATGAAATAAAGGTGTCCCTTGATTTTATTAAAGAATCTTATATCGAGTGGACGCAGGACGGACGTCTTTATAGAGGGCGACTTATCCCAGCTGGAGAAACACGATCTTTTGAGGCAAAGGATAGATTGGAAATTAAAATAGGTAATGCAGGTGGTGTTCGTATTCGATGGCCAATGACGACTAGTCGTTTAGCTGGCCCTGTTTCTCGCATTGTAAAACTAGTATACAGGCGAGTCCCCGATCCTCTGGATTCAGGTATCCATAAAATAGAAGAGCTGATAGAAGTTATTCAATAATCTACAATAATCTATCAACTAGTTGAGGAGACTAGTTGATACCGCTCATATAAAGCCTAACTTTTTTTAGTCCTTTTGTCGCTGTACCGGGTGGAGGTTCTTGTCGATAAACATAGCCACTTCCTTTGA
>JABAAI010000128.1 GCA_014238825.1 Leptospirales bacterium | reverse complement strand
ATTGATTTAGGCACTGCCAATACTCTAGTCTACGAGCAAAATGCTGGAATAATCCTTTCAGAGCCTTCTGTTGTAGCTGTACACGCCTCTTCTGGAAAAATACTAGCAGTTGGACATGAAGCAAAACGCATGTTAGGTCGCACGCCCGGTAATATCATTGCGATTCGTCCGATGAAAGATGGTGTAATTGCTGATTTTGAGACTGTGGAAAAGATGATTCGTTATTTTATCCAAAAAGTCCACAAAAGAACTAGCTTTGTACGACCACGCATGATAATTGGAGTTCCCTCAGGAATTACAGAAGTGGAAAAGCGTGCTGTAAGTGAATCAGCTGAACAAGCAGGAGCCCGTGAAGTAATCCTCATTGAAGAAGCCCTAGCCGCGGCAATCGGAGCAAACGTCCCCATCCATGAACCAGCAGGAAGTATGGTTGTAGATATTGGCGGTGGTACGACTGAAATAGCAATAATGTCTCTTGGTGGAATGGTAATTTCAGATTCTATTCGTATTGGTGGAGACGAATTTGATGATGCCATTATACGCTATCTTCGCAACCAGTACACTTTAATCATTGGCGAGAGAATGGCAGAAGATGTAAAGCTCAGGATAGGAAATGCCTATCCCGAAAAGAAAGTGACGAGTATGGAATTGCGTGGTAGAGATGGAATTAGTGGTCTCCCACGTGTCCTAGAATTGGATACTAATGAGATACGTAAAGCACTCAAAGAACCACTAGAAGCCATTTTAGATGCTATTAAACATAGCCTTGAGCGTACCCCTCCAGAGTTATCTGCAGACATAGTAGAAAGAGGCCTTGTACTTACAGGAGGTGGTTGCCTATTGCGTGGTCTAGATCGATTCATAGCCAAAGAAACAGGCGTTCCTGTTATGCGTGCCGAAAATCCACTCACCTGTGTTGTCTTAGGAACTGGCAAGTACTTAGAAGAGCTTAAAAATATTCATACAGATATTAGACAATAAAAGAGTTCCAAAAAGCGATTATAAGATATTGCGTGCTTTATTATGCTTTGGGAAATACTATGGAAGAATAAAAATGCACTGAGCCTCGGCTTTTGTTTGAGCTTTTCTTTAACATCTATTTTATTAAAACAAAATATTATTTTATATTTATTATATATATATATTTGTATTTATATTTATATTTGTATTTATATTTGTATTTATATTTGTATTTATATTTGTATTTAT
>JABAAI010000127.1 GCA_014238825.1 Leptospirales bacterium | reverse complement strand
CTTCAATAACGGCATCGGCCATACCCTTGGTATAAAGAAAAATAGAGCGTGTTGCATCGTCATTTCCTGGTATAACATAATCAACGTTTTTTGGGCTGTTATTACTATCAACAATTCCAATTACAGGTATTCCAAGTTTTACGGCTTCACTAACTGCAATATTTTCATAACCAACATCTATAATAAACAAAGCATCTGGGATACCTTTCATATTCTTAATTCCAGATAAATTAGCCTCTAATTTTTCCAGCTCACGCGCATACATAAGCTGTTCTTTCTTATTAATATGCTCAAAACTGCCATCAGTCTGCATGGTTTCGATCTCTTTTAAGCGATTTATCGATCCACGAACAGTCTTAAAATTTGTTAATAGACCGCCTAACCAACGACGGTTTACATAAGGCATCTCACAACGTTTTGCTTCATCAGCTAAAATTGATTGTGCGGCACGCTTAGTGCCTACAAACAAAATACTGGCCTTTTTTGATGCTAATTTGCTAACAAAATTAATGGCTTCATTGTAGAGAGGAAGGGTCTTTTCTAGATTAATAATATGAATTTTATTGCGCTGACCAAATAAATATGGCTCCATACCAGGATTCCAGTATCGAGTCTGATGCCCAAAGTGGACACCAGCTTCCAGCATTTCACGCATGCTGACTTTTGACATGTTAAAATCTCCTATTTAGGGTTAAGCCTCCGCACTCCCCATATACCAACCTAAACTCTAGGCACCCCATATATGGTTGAAGCGTGCGTGTGACAATAAAGATATTTGCGAAAACCGCGGGCGATTTATACCATAGAATACTCTATACAACAAATTACTTAACAAAAAGAAATTATAAGAGACTGTTTAATCATATGCCTGTAACTATAAAAACACCTAGTGAAATTCAAAAAATGAGGGTCGCCGGACAACTTGCAGCAGATGTTCTAGAAATGATTGGGTCAGAGGTGTATGCCGGACAGAAAACTGGTGAATTAAATAGGATCTGTCATGAATATATCGTGGATAAACAGAAAGCTATCCCCGCACCACTAAATTATCATGGATTTCCAAAATCAATATGTACATCCGTCAATCATGTTGTTTGTCATGGGATACCTTCTTATAAGGAGAAACTCAATGATGGTGACATTATCAATATTGATATCACAGTCATTAAAGACGGCTATCATGGAGACACGAGTAAAACTTTCTTTATTGGCCATCCTGACAAAGAAACAAAAAAGCTTGTTGAGGTTACCTATCAGTGTATGAAACAGGCAATTCTACTAGTTCAACCCGGTATACGTTTGGGAGACCTTGGTCATGCAATCCAAATATTGGCCGAAAGCAATAATTATTCTGTAGTTCGTGAATATTGTGGCCATGGAATCGGAAAAATATTCCATGAAGAACCGCAAGTATTGCATTACGGTAAACCAAAAACTGGTATGGAGTTAAAAGAAGGAATGATATTTACCATTGAGCCAATGATCAATCTAGGTAAACGTTTTGTCCAATTACTTGATGATAACTGGACTGTAGAAACTCAAGATAAAAAACCTTCAGCTCAATGGGAACATACTGTG
>JABAAI010000126.1 GCA_014238825.1 Leptospirales bacterium | reverse complement strand
ACGTTCTTTAAGAGAAGTATTTTATGAAGATGAGTTTAAAGATATTGAAAAGAAAAACCATGATTTTTTATTTAAGCTTGCCTTGTCAGAACCTATAGCAGAAGATAAGTGGAATGGTTCTGTAGGCTTTATCCATCAAGTAGTCTATGATGAATACCTAAGCAAACATCCTGATCCAACAGAAATTGAGTATTACCTTTGTGGTCCGCCCATGATGTTAGATGCTGTTCAAAAGATGCTCTACGATTTAGGTGTAGAAAAGGAAATGATTGCATTTGACGACTTTGGAGAGTAGTAGTTTCCTTGGACAAAAGAAATAATAAACAATAACTAACAATTATGAACTCTGATACTTTTCAATTGCTTAATTCAAGGTATAATTTAGAGATATGATTCAAATTAAAAGTAAAGCAGAGATTCAAAAGATGATAGATGCAGGCAAGTTGGCCGCTGAGGTTTTGAATGAAACAGGTCAACGTATCAGACCGGGAGTCTCAACCCTTGAAATAAATGATTTTTGTCATAAATACACTCTCAGACGTGGTGCTAAATCGGCTCCTCTCAATTACCGTGGTTTCCCTAAAAGCATTTGCACTTCATTAAACAATGTAGTTTGTCATGGCATCCCTAAAAGAGAAGATGTCATTAAAGATGGGGACATACTAAATATAGATGTTACAGTTATCTACAATGAATATCATGGCGACACTTCTCGTATGTTCATGATAGGAGCAGTAAAAGCAGAAGTGCATCAACTAGTGAATGATACAGAAGCTGCCATGTGGGAAGGTATTAAAACTATCGCCCCGAACAAGCGAATTAATGATATTGGCGATGCAATCCAAAACTTTCTGAGTACAAAAAAAACAAACTATGGAATAGTACGTGCTTTTACAGGACACGGGATAGGTAAATCTTTTCACGAGGATCCACCAATACCTCATTACAGTCAAAGAGAAATTAGAGATAGAATGCGGCCTGGGATGACTTTTACAGTAGAGCCAATGGTAAATTTAGGAACACATGAAATTTATATAGATAAAAAAGATAAGTGGACTGCCTATACCAAGGACGGCTCTCTCTCAGCACAGTATGAGCATACTTGTTTGGTTACTGAAGATTCATACCAAGTTCTTACAAAAATATGATAAACTATAATTTTGCAATTACTGGTGGGCAAGGTTTTTTAGGGAGAGAACTTTGCAAGCAAGCAATCTCACAAGGAAATAAGCTCCGCATCCTTAGCACAAATCCGCCAGAGCAAGCTTCCCATAATAAAAAAGGAACTAAAGAATCACCCATCTTTTTTAAAGGAAACTTACTTGATAAAAATGACAAGCTTCTTTTAGAATTTCTAGATGGAGCTGATTTCCTTTTTCATCTCGCAGGTTATGTAAGCCGCCAGCCACAAGATAATAGAAAAATGATGCAAATTCATGTGGAAGGCACACGCAGAATCTTTATGGCCGCAAAGCAGAAAAAAGTAAAAAATGTTATTTTAACCTCTAGCTCCGGTGTCGTTGGAATTTCTTCTAAGAAGAATCAGATTGCGGATGAAGATTATCCATACGCTCTAGAAGAATGCTTGGGC
>JABAAI010000125.1 GCA_014238825.1 Leptospirales bacterium | reverse complement strand
TCATACTTATATTTACCCCGGACATGACTATATGTATAATAATCTAGGCTTTACCTTAAAATACGAAAAAAATAACCAGCACGCTCGCGAAATTTTAAAAAAATATGAGAAAGATTTGCCGGAAAGCAATCAATATCAGCCATCGACTATCGCTATAGAACGACAAATTAATTTATTTCTTCGCTTACACCTAGCGGAATTACGCCTTGAATTAGCACAATATTACCCTAATCTTTCTCAAAACTCTTCAGACAGGGAAGTATTTCTAGCACTCCGCCAATTACGAAATACTTGGTAGGCTTCTATAGTATAGAAACCTACCAATATGCCAAAACTAGGGACAAGATAGATTCGAGAGTCTATCACCCCATATATTCATAGCATTAGCTTCGCAATCCGCTTGGTTTGTATAGAGTTCATTGTCACAAGATCCCACCGGAGGCTCAGAATCATCTAAAGTCCAAGTCCCACGCACAGCTAAACAAGCCTCTTTATTACCATGATGATTTGTATCAGAACATTTACCCCAGCTATTTACTGAACTACTGGTACAATATGCTTCGTTAGTAGAGACACCATCAGAACAACTTCCTTCCGTCCAGACATTTACAGAATTAGTTCGACATTCCTCTCGGTTATCATAACTGACATTACTATTATTACAGCTTTCATCCGTCCAGCTTCCAAGCGTACTTAGACAATCTGTTTCATCGGTGTGACCATTTTCCGCCTCACCACTACTACTATTATAGCAATAACCTGAGCTTGCTGCAGTCCATTCTCCAGCTTGCGTACAAGCTTCTTCAGTCGTATACGAAGCGGCTTTACTATCACTATCATAAATACAGCTATCCTCCGTCCAAGTCCCACCATTACTTACGCATGTTATCGACGAGCCAGAGACACCATCAGAACAGTTTCTAGGAATCCAACTCCTAGTCATAGTTAAACAATCCATTTCGTTTCCATACTCAGTATTATTACAAGTACCAAGCTGCCACATAAAACTCTTGGCTTCACAAGCCGTTTCGTTGGTCACAGTTGAATCAATAACACCATTAAAAACACATACACCAAAGGTCCAAGTATTTACAGGGGTCACCTCACAATCTTCTTTATTAAAAGAACTAACGTTATCACAGCTACTATCGGTCCAGACACCAACCTCACTTAGACAAGTCCCCTCAGTCGCAGGAGTGCCATCAGAACAGGTGCCATCCACCCAAGTTTCCTTAGTAGCTAAGCAAGTCGCCTCAGTCATGGAGGTTCTATCAGAACAAAAATCACCAGAACTTTCTTCCATAATATCATCTTGCCCACATAAAATATCACCTACTTCACCTGGATCCTTATTATCGTCATCATCATTATTATCCACAAATAAACGCAAGGTTGGATATAATGCTTCATCCGTAGGAGTTGTCCCCATCCCGGCCCAACTATTAGAAGTCCAACTAGCTCCTGCGCCCTTTGGATTTGTGCTAGCATCTTCTGCACCCAAAGTCAATACTTTTAGCTCCGCCAAAGTTTTCTCCACTCCTTCATCATTTTTGGTAACAGAACCACTCACATTGATAACTCCCGTGCGATAAACATCCAAAAAGATAAAAGGATTAGGTGTCCATACATTAGAGCCACACCTAGACTCAGTATC
>JABAAI010000124.1 GCA_014238825.1 Leptospirales bacterium | reverse complement strand
TGACTTGCCTTCTAATAAATCAAACATATCCAAAGCCTTGGTTATATATAAATAGGAATTAGGATCAAAACGGCGAACAAAACTTTCGCCTTGATGCTGTAAATAGCTTTCTACACTAAAGAGAGTTGAGAAATAATTATTTGACTTAGATTGCTCTTGAACTCTCCGACCAAATTTTTGTCGCATAGCATATTCACTTAAATAAGTGACATGACCCACCATCCGAGCAACAGACAAGCCGTGTTCTGGCACCTCTTCACCATAATAATTCCCTTTCTTCCATTTTGGATCACTAATAATTGCTTCTCGACCAATCTCGTTAAATGCTATCTGCATTGCAGAATGAGCCATACAGCTAGCAATAGGAATGCAATGTGAAATCCTATCTTGATATTCAGTAGCCCAAGCCATCGCTTGCATACCACCTAAAGAGCCACCAACTACAGCAAAAAGTGTTTCTATTTCAAGACTATCTATTAAAACTACCTGTGATTTTACTATGTCCTGTACAGAAACAGGAGGGAAAGTCATTCCGTATGCTTTTCCTGTCTCAGGATCAATAGACGATGGACCAGAGGAGCCGTTACAACCACCAAGTACATTGATAGCAATAACAAAAAACAAATCGGTATCGATAGTTTTCCCGGGTCCGACATGAACATCCCACCAGCCAAGTTTGCCACTTTTAGAGTCCCTAGCTGCTACATGAGCATTACCAGACAAAGAATGACAAATAAGGATAGCATTATCTTTTGCTTCTGAGAGCACTCCTAAGGTCAGATAAGCTAAATCATATTTAGCGAGTTCATAACCACAACGTAATTTAAAACCGGGAAACTCTTTAATAATTACATTAGCTTCAATAGTTTTTGAGCTAGTAATTGAACCACTAACTGAGCTAGAGTTTGGCTCCTGTGTTAATTCTGATGACAAGTATTCTTTATCTCATTTGGATGCACAATAATAGCCTTTCAAGTATGAATAGCACTTCCACTACCGGCTGTACATAACTTCTTCTCTTTCAAGGTAGCTTTGACACGATTTACAATATCTATTGGCTTAGAAACCACATCCATATCAAAAAAATAATCTGATTTCCCCTGCGACATCGTTGCAAACGAAAAATAATCACTACATCCCATCAAACTAGCAAAAGTTTTCAAGCTCTCACCGCGACCCATTGCCATCTCTAATTTTAATTGCGAATGATTCAGGGCAACAAATAATTCTCGACTAATATCCAAATATGAACTTAGATTCTTTTTACAGTTAAAACTCTCTGTAGCAATAGAAATTGGCCTTACTATTGCCACTCCAAGAACTCCTCCGAGGACAAGCCCAGCACCTTCGACACCTAATATAGCAAAACTTAAAGCTCCTGCTGTAATACCAACAGAAGCATCGACGAGAACAGCAAATATTTGATCACCTTTTTTATTTTTTGGAAATGAGACAGAACCAATTCCACAGCCTGAGGCTCCATTTCTCTTAGGTGCTGCCGACAGAGTGCTTTGACTCAAAAAAGAAAAGCAAAGTAAAAAAATAATGAATAATACTAATTTCTTTGCTAATTTATTTCTAAAAATATTTTTATACATAAAAAATAATATAAATATGAAGATATTATTTTTTCAATATTTATTAAAACTTCATCTGAACTTTTTTTAATTTCTTTTAAAATATCATTTGGCAAATCTTCATCTGGAAAATCTATTTTAGCTTCAACATGTGATAAAATTTTTAAAAGTTTTTCTCTTAAAAAATTAAATTGATTTGCTGACTTGCAATTCATAAT
>JABAAI010000123.1 GCA_014238825.1 Leptospirales bacterium | reverse complement strand
GAGGTTATCCTTCGGGAGAAGCTTCGAACCCAAGCCCCAGTGAATGGCGGCCGTAACTATGACGGTCCTAAGGTAGCGAAATTCCTTGTCGGGTAAGTTCCGACCCGCACGAATGGCGTAACGAGTTGGGCACTGTCTCGAGGATGGACCCGGTGAAATTGAACTCGTGGTGAAGATGCCACGTACCCGCAGCAAGACGGAAAGACCCCGTGAACCTTTACTGCAGCATAGTATTGGGTGCTAGCAGCTCATGTGTAGGATAGGTGGGAGGCTTTGAAGCTGGGACGCTAGTCCTGGTGGAGCCATCCTTGAAATACCACCCTTGTGTTGTTGGCGTTCTAACCTGGTGCCCTGAATCGGGGCCAGGAACAGTGCTATGTGGGCAGTTTGGCTGGGGCGGTCTCCTCCAAAAAAGTAACGGAGGAGTGCAAAGGCATCCTCAGCATGGTCGGCAACCATGCGTAGAGCGCAAGGGTATAAGGGTGCTTGACTGTGAGATCGATGGATCGAACAGGTGTGAAAGCAGGCCCTAGTGATCCGGCAGTTCCGTGTGGAAGGGCTGTCGCTCATCAGATAAAAGGTACTCCGGGGATAACAGGCTGATCTCGCCCAAGAGTTCATATCGACGGCGAGGTTTGGCACCTCGATGTCGGCTCATCACATCCTGGGGCTGTAGGAGGTCCCAAGGGTTTGGCTGTTCGCCAATTAAAGTGGTACGCGAGCTGGGTTCAAACCGGCGTGAGCCAGGTTGGTCCCTATCTGCTGTGGGCGTAGGAAGGTTGAAGGGCTCTGATCCTAGTACGAGAGGATTGGATTGGACGAACCTCTGGTGTTCCTGTTGTCGCGCTAGCGGCATCGCAGGGTAGCTATGTTCGGACAGGATAAGCGCTGAAAGCATATAAGCGCGAAGCCCTCCCCAAGATTGACCTTCCCCATCAGGGCCGTGGAAGACTACCACGTTGATAGGCCAGAGGTGTAAGCGCAGCGATGTGCTCAGCTGACTGGTACTAACCGCCCGATTGGCTTGACCCTTTCTTTGTCATGTCAGGATTCCTCCTGCCATGACACAGAGAAACAACAGTGCCAGGTGCTCTGGTGCTCTTATGGTTGGTGCCACTTCTACGCTATTCTCGATGCCATCGCCGGCGGTATGACCGCCGTCGGCATAATGAGATATTCCCGGTGATCATAGCCGGAGGGCCACACCCGTACCCATTTCGAACACGGTAGTTAAGCCTCCGACGCCGATGATAGTGCCAAAAGCGCGAAAGTAGGTCGTCGCCGGGTTATTAGACAACAGGCCGCGTGCATCAGCACGCGGCCTTTTTTTGTTACGCCCGCAGCGGCGCCGGCGCCCTGCGGTTCGTCACCGGTGGGTGTCAAGGTAGTTGCCGCCTGAGCGTTGCGCATCAGGCGACCGCCGAGGTCGCCTGATCGGGTTCTGGATTGAGGACCACCTGTTCGACGGGCGTCCAGTTGCGTAATTGTCCGGACCACCGTTCGGGCATGCGGCATCGGGCAGCCTCCCAAACGGTTTTTCGTGCGGCGAGGATGTCCGCGTCCTTGCCGTCGTGGCGGCTTGCCGGGGTGACGAAGCGGATGGCACTGTGAAGGTGTTCGTCGTTGTACCAGCGCTCGAACCAGGCGACCCATGCCCGCGCCGCCTCGAGCGAGTCGAATGGCCCTCGAGGATACTCAGGCCGGTACTTCGTCGTTCGGAAGAAGGACTCGGAGTACGGGTTGTCGTCGGACACTCGCGGTCGCGAGAATGACGGCACCACGCCGAGCGCCTGCAAGGTTA
>JABAAI010000122.1 GCA_014238825.1 Leptospirales bacterium | reverse complement strand
AGAAAGAATAATGTCCGGCCACACAAAGACCTTAGGAGATTTAATTAAAGCTAAGGCATGGATTACCCGTAAAGCCGGCACATAATATATAATCACGCAGGCCACTCCTAGGACTAATAAATGAAAAAATATCTGATATTTAGCTTGGGTTAAATATAGCTTGATGGTTGGTACATTTAAAACAGCATGCGATGCTAAATAAAGGCAGAGACCTATGAAAATGAGGCGTAGAAAAAAAGCCAGCATCTGTAAAAGCATTATAGTATTGGGACTCGATTTAGCTAGTAGAAATTCCATTATACAATCTTCTCCATAATCAAAGCATTACAACTATCATTATAGTAGTTTTTTCTCTTACCTACTATGTTGTAACCACAAGCTTGATAAAGATTTCTAGCACTAAAATTATTCTCTCGTAACTCTATCAACATCTTGTGAATACCATTATCTGCAGATATCTTATCTAAAGCAAGCAAAATTTTTTTTGCCAAGCCATTTCGTCTAAAGACTGGCTCGACTCCAAGTCTCAATAGCTCCATAGAATTTCCAATCGTGCTTTCAATAGCAATGAAACGAATGATGGCATAGCCCTTCGCTCTAAAATTGCTTAGCTCATGGGATTTAGGAGCATAACTAGAGCCAAAATTATGGAACAACTCGCCCTTATCATCGATAAAAATAAAAAAATTACCATGTTCTATGCCTGAATGAATACTAGCACAAGACCAAGCCTCCGGGAAGCAACTCTCTTCAAAATGCTTTATCATCCTAATAGCTATTTTATTTATAGCTATTTTATTTTGTCCTCTCAAAGGACGCAAACCCGGCACAGGGCTATAGCTTTTTTTATTAGTATCTTGTGCAATCATAGCCATTTTCAATTTTTCCTAATCCTAATTAAAATCTTTATCTTAGCAAGATTATCAAAAATACCTAGCTTACTCTAAACCACAATCTAAAAATTATATTTTCATTAAATTATTAAAAAATTTAGCTTGCAAAAATGCTAAGCTCTAAGTTAATTTACGGACTATTTACTGACTTTTTATAGTATGAAATATCGAATCCAAAAAAAAATAAGCCGTAAGAACTTTTTGCATTCTCTCACACAAGGTCTAGGCCTAATTACTTTATTTGGTCTATTCCCCTCAGCATGTCGTAAAAAAAGTCCCTCTATACATCTTGATAGTACTCGTACTTATAGCTGGAAAATGCTTACATCATGGCCGAAAAACTTTCCCGGTCTTGGAACAGCAGCAGAGAAACTAGCTAAAAATATTTCTGCAATGTCTGCGGGCCGCTTAAAAATAAAGGTCTTCGCCGCTGGCGATCTAGTCCCACCATACGAGGTATTTAATGCTGTTTCGAAGGGAGTGGCTGAAATGGGACATGCCTCAGCCTACTATTGGAAGGGCACAATCCCGGAGGCACAATTCTTTTCTACTGTCCCATTTGGTTTAACTGGCACCGAAATGGGAGCTTGGCTCCGATATGGAGGAGGACAAGCCCTCTGGGATGAGCTATATCAAGGTTTTAATCTCAAGCCATTCCCCGCAGCAAACACAGGCGTCCAAATGGGAGGATGGTTCAATAAACCTATTAAAAATCTGAGTAGCTTAAAAGGACTAAAAATACGGATGCCTGGCTTAGGAGGAGAAGTGCTAAGGAAAGCAGGAGCCACTGTTGTTTCTGTCCCTGGCAGCGAATTATTTCAGTCCATGCAATCTGGCACTATCGATGCTGCTGAATGGATGGGTCCTTATAATGACATCGCCTTTGGTTTTCACAAGGTAGCCAAATACTACTACTGGCCCGGTTGGCATGAACCA
>JABAAI010000121.1 GCA_014238825.1 Leptospirales bacterium | reverse complement strand
TAAGTTATCGCTTCCGAGTCAGTATAGTGGAATTTCAAATTTCATGAACAAAAACCATGGTAGCATCGCTTTTCCCTCTTTTTTGCAATATTTTTTTCATAATATAATGGTCACATTCAAGATGATATGTCAAAACTCAACTTATTTTTAAACATTAAGCACACCAAAAAAAGATCGAGTATGTCATATAGTTTTGAGCGTATGGTGAATACAAGGGCCTTGCGCCTCTTGATTTTTGTATTTTATTTTTAATTGCTGCTAGTAGCCATGACTTTTGGTTAGCAAATCTTAGCCCATATCTCTGGAAGTCGTTACACATGCTAGCTTATCTTGCCTATGCTCTAATCATCATGCATATCGCCCTAGGTAGCCTACAATCAGAAATGGATCCTCTACTAGTCCTTGCTGTTAGTGCTTCTCTAGGACTCGTTTTTTCTCTGCATATAATAAGTATTTGTAAATTACAGAATAAAAAAATAATAGCAAGCAGCTGGGCTTCTGATGGCTACGCCTTTGTCTGTAAAGTAAGCGAAATCCCAGAAAATCGTGCTCGCATTATAGAGTTATTAGGAGAAAGAGTTGCTGTCTTCTCATATAATAATCAAATATCAGCTGTATCTAACGTTTGCAAACATCAAAACGGCCCACTAGGTGAGGGAAGAATCATTGATGGTTGCATAACCTGTCCTTGGCATGGTTTTCAGTACCGACCAGAAGACGGACAATCACCACCTCCATTTAAAGAAAAAATAGCAACTTTTAAAGTTCGAATAGAAGACGACAAAGTATACGTGAACCCAAAGGCTCTGCCAGAAGGTACTTATGTCGAAGCAGCCAAAATACCGACTAGATAAATTGCTAGATGAATTGCTGGATAAAAATCGCTAGCTAAACTGATTAATTAGCTCACCATCGGCATAAGCAATCCCTTTCCTTGCGGTATCAAAACGAGGATAATAAATAGCGTTCAGTTTAGCTTGTTTTTTGGATAACTGCTTAGAATGAACTCTCCGCTGATAGCTAGTATTTACATCTGAATTTTGAGATTGGCTTAGCATTGTATTTCCAGTAGAAGAAAGTAGTTTTTGTACTGTATTCGCCTGTAATTTATTGCGATTATAGGCATCTTTCATCCCCTGTATAGACCGATATACACTCGATGCCTGCTCATAATAAACTTGGCTTGCTTGGACAGGGATTGCCTTCCAAGCCACTTGTAATTCTATGGGGCGTATCAAGGATCAATTAGCCTCCCATTTTCGATATCGTTTTAAGTCATGTTTTATCCGCTCCACCTTAGATGTTTTAATACGCCCCTTTTCATGAGAAAGAGTTACGGCGTTTTTATTTTCTTGAACAAGGTGCTGAGCTTTTCCAATATTTACTTCTACACCGGTATGGAGAGTCCGTTCAGCATGTACTTTGCCTGCATTATCTTCTTGGAAATATTCATCCAATTCTTTAAATTTATCCTCTAACTCATCTTCTTGCTTTTTTAGATCAATTAGTTTTGCTTTATGATCTTGCAAACTATCTTTTTGTTCTTGCTTTAAGCGAGAACCACTACGACTCTCTATTGCTTCAATAGCTTTTTTATTAGTTTCTATATCTAATTTAACTTTTTCTATCGAAGCAACTGTTTCTTTATATTCTCCTAAGATAGTAGGACTTACCCCAACACTAACTTCTGTATTTGTTGCCGCTGGCGAACCAACCATCCGTGCTCTCACTTCGTTTCCAGCCCATAAATACCCTCCCACAATTTGAGCACGACGACCAGAACATATAATTGAATTCTCTGCTCGCACTTCAGATCGCAGTATACTGTCAGTTGCTAAAACATTACCATAGGAATATACTTTTGAACCTTGGATAAACTTTGCCACAACTTCTCCTCCTGTTGTCTCTATCTT
>JABAAI010000120.1 GCA_014238825.1 Leptospirales bacterium | reverse complement strand
AATTCATCATGGTAAAAGAACTCTTAGTATTAGTAAATAGTTTCATCTCATCATCTGTAAGGTGAACACCAAATAGATTTTTAATTAACTGTATCAAGCATACAAAGAATATAGTTGCACCGGGTTTATCTCTATGAAGTCCTGAACCATCCCAAGCGAGCAATGTTCTTAGTCCCTCTCTCTCTATATCATTACTATCAAAATCATTTGGATCTATATCTTCAAAAGCAGTTCTCCATTCTTTGATAGCAATAATTTGAGTATCTGCCTGCATCGTTTGAAAATCTTTTATAGAAAGTTTATCTTTTTTATTCATAAATTCATTGATTCGTAGTGAACGATGAGGGGAGAAGTAATAATGAGAAATAATATGCGGAAAACTAGAAGAATGTTTATTATTAGTAGTTGCAATCCATCCTTTTTTAGGGTTTTTTACTTGCAAGGGGCTAAGATCAAGACAAGGCCCCCATTCGTGACGGTTACTGGCTCCGTCTAGTGGAGTAAAGCCTGTAAAGCCAAGGCGTTTAGGGACACAACCTGCTAAGCTGTAGCCGATATTTCCCTTTTTATCCATGTAGACCCAGTTTGCTGGAGGTCCTGCAAAATAGCGACTTGCTTTAGCTATATCGTCTACATTTTTTGAATGATTTAATTTATAGAGAGCAATAGGACTTAAAAAATTTTCACGAGCCGTCCAGCGAAGAGCCAAGGTTTCTTGATTTTTTATGTCTGAAATTTTATCTATATTTTTACCAAATATATTATTTATGATAGGCCCATGCCGTGTAATACCTATGCGAAGCAGATGATCCTTCTGCCCTTTTACTTTAATCTTTTCATTTATAATTTGCATTTTATGATAAGTATTACCAACCAGATAATAATCAGGTTTTTTGGGATGAATTTTTTCAATATACAAATCACTTTCATCAGCAAGAGCATTTGTAATTCCCCAAGCAGTGTTTGTATTTGCACCGGCAAGAATGTGTGGTGCTCCAGGTAAAGTTATTCCGGATGCATTTAGCTTTGGGCTTACAAGATGAACTTCATACCATACATTTGGTATGGTTAATTGAAGATGGGTGTCATTAGCAAGGAGTGGCTGACCACTTACTGATTTTTTTCCTGAAATAACCCACGAATTTGAGGCACCAAAGGGAGCTACTCCTAAGAAATTACGGGCTTGTGCGTCAGCATCTAAAAGACCAATAAAATCTTCAAACTCACTAGTTTTGCTATTAACTATTTGGATATCCTTACCTAGTAGTTTTGGACCTGTGCGAGGACACAATGCTTTAATCTTTTCTTTATTAAGCCCAGATGCTTCAAATTTTTTAGCAAAAATATGGCAAGTTATTTCGGCAGTAAAAGAAACATTAATCAGCCAATAGAAAAGGTAATGAAAGTCGAGAACATCACTGTACTTCCATGGCTTTGGCTTGTATCCCAAAAGGCTAAAGCTTGCCGGCAACGGTGAATTTTCGATGTAATAACTAATTCCTTGGGCGAATGCTTTATATAGATTTATGATATTAGGAGGTAAGTTCTTTTCAGCTTTTTTGTAGCTTATTCCTGCCTTTAAGGTTCGAAAAAGTTTGTCTGATTCAAGCATTTCTTCTCCGATCACTTCTGCTAGCTGCCCTTGGGTAGCTCTTCTCATAAGGTCCATCTGTAACAATCTGTCTTGAGCCATTGAATAACCAAGGGCAAAGTTTAGATCTAATTCATTTTTAGCATAAATGTGAGGCATCCCATAATTATCACGCAGTATTTCTACTTCTTCAGTGATAGCTGCTAGTTTAAGACTACCGTCATATTCAGGTAGGCTTGATTTCCACCAGACATAAACAGTTAGTTGCCCAATTAGGATGATACCAATGATAGCTACGGCCCCGAATAGCCATGACTTCTTTCTATTTGGGAACATTATTGTTTTGGAAG
>JABAAI010000011.1 GCA_014238825.1 Leptospirales bacterium | reverse complement strand
AATGTCAAAGGAATAATAAGTTCCATATCACCAGCAGATATCGAAGGAATAGCAAATGTCGGAGGATTTGTTGGAAATGCTAGTGCTGCTATACAAATAAGCAACAGCTATGCTACTGGTGCTGTCACAGGAAGAGGAACAAGAAGAGAAACAGGAACAGCAACTGTCGAAGGAGCAGCAAGTGCCGGAGTATTTGCTGGATTTGTTAGCTCGGGAACTATAAGCAACAGCTATGCTACTGGTGATGTCACTGTAACAAGTGAAGGCATTGTAACAAGTATCAGCAAAGGATTTGTTGGAAACTATCTTGATAAAACGATTATAAAGAGCTATTATTCTGGAGCTATTACTATTAATGGTGTTATTAATACTACTCCTGATAATGGTAATGGTGAGTTAAAAACTTTGGAGGATTTAAAAGCTTTAACAATAGCAGATACTGGTGGTGATTGGTCAGTTAATCACTGGGCTGGAATGGATTCTAGTGACTTTCTACCAACTCTGCGTTCTTCTATAACAGGTGATATCTTATGCGGTCAGTCTAACGACGACCACAAGCCATGTCCCCTAGCTAATTAAGTAAAGGCGAACTAAGCTTATTTTATGAAAGCTGGATTATGAAAGACGGTTTTTATAATCCTCATACTCAAAATTTTTACAAAGTTCTAACTCACCGCTAGCAATATTACTCACTGCTATGGCAGGAGGGCGAATACCATTAAAATGAGTATTTTTTACCATTGTATAGTGAGCCATATCACCAAAAAAAAGCTTCTGTCCTATTTTAAGCTCATCATTAAATAGATAGTCTCCAATAATATCACCTGATAAGCAACTAACGCCACCTAAGCGGTATCTATGCTCATCTTCGCTTTGCTGATTGGCTTCTCTTCCAAAAGCACCGTCGCTAAACACAGTCGGTCTGTAGGGCATCTCTATAATGTCTGGTGCATGGGCTGTTGGTGAAAAATCTAAGATGACAGACTTTGCCTTAGAAGAGGTGTCGCCAAAGGGAACAATGTCAAGGACAGAGGCAGCAACTATTCCACAGTTATAAGATATGGCCTCACCTGGTTCTAAATATACTTCTAAATTGGGATACTTGTCTTTTATATTAGCGATAACTTTTTTTAGTACTTCGAGATCATATTGGGGATGAGTAATCAGATGACCTCCTCCTAAATTGAGCCATTTAAGCTGGCCAAGAAATTCTCCAAACTTGGCTTCAACGGATGTCCATGTTCTTGCTAAAGCATCTGAGTTCAATTCGCAAAGATTATGAAAATGCAGGCCGTCTAACTTACTAAGTTCATCAGCCAAAAAGTCTGCTCTTCTAACGCCTAGTCTTGAACCAAGGGCACAAGGATTATAAATTGCAACTTTCACTTCTGAATGCTCTGGATTGATACGCATTCCTACTGATTTTTTCTTTGTCGCTTTTTGTACTTGTGGTAAAAATCGATGGAGTTGCTGAAAAGAATTAAATATTACATGATCCACATATTGGAGTAGCTCTGGAAAATCTTTATCAGGATATGCTGGTGCATAACTATGGATTTCTCCATTTATTTTTTCCTTGGCTAAGCGTGCTTCAAAGAGAGAACTAGCGCTTGCTCCTTTGAGATAGTCGTTTATCATTGGAAAGAGCTTATGGAGGGCAAAGGCCTTGAGAGCGATCAACACCTTGACACCGCTCTCTTTTTGCAATTTAAGTAATAGCTTAAGATTTTTTTCTAAGAGAGTTTTATCTGTAATATAAACTGGGGTGCCTATTAGATCTAAATCTAAGCTAGCGAAATCTGACGCATGAGGAAAAGAAGACGGAACATCCTCTAAGTTATTGCTTAGAGCCATTTCTCGGTCCAAGCTAATCCGTAGGTATTTAAAGCATCCATATATGGGTCTGGGTTGAGATCTTCTACATTATATACGCCAGGTTTTTTCCAATCACCTCTTAAAACTAACATTGCCCCAATCATGGCCGGCACACCCGCTGTAAAAGACACTGCCTGTGAATTAGTAGTTTTATAAGATTCTTCATGACTACATATATTATAAATATAAAGTTTCTTTCTTTTGCCATCTTTTATTCCTTCGATAACATTCCCAATACAAGTGTTCCCTTTATAATTTTTTGCTAAGGAGGCCGGATCAGGAAGAAGCTGTTTTAAAAAATCTAAAGGCACCACCTTTGTTCCCTTATATTCAACAGGCACAATATCCGTCATACCTACATTTTGAAGTACTCTCAAGTGAGTTAAATATTCTTCACTAAAAGTCATGAAAAAACGGATCCGTTTTAGACCTTGACTGCCCAAGTTTTTTGCGAGCGATTCTAATTCCTCATGATAAAGTAAATATGATTCCCTAACACCTATTTCAGGATAATCCCAAGGAAAATGAATCTCCATAGACTTTGTTTTTATCCACTGATCTTTTTCCCAATAAAAGCCGGGCTGAGAAATTTCACGTATATTGACCTCTGCATTAAAGTTAGTAGCAAAAGGCATGCCATGATCACCACCATTACAGTCAAAAATATCTATATATTCTATTGAATCGAAGTGATGTTTGAGAGCGTGAGAACAAAAAACGCCAGTAACCCCAGGATCAAAACCACTGCCAAGGATTGCTGTCAGGCCTTTTTTTTCAAATCTATCTTTGTATTCCCACTGTTCTTTATAGCTATATTTTATAGTTTCAACTGTTTCATCATTAGAAGTGTCAAGATAGTGAACATTAGCCTCTAGACAAGCATTCATTATAGAAAAAACTTGATATGGCAAGGCTACGTTGATAACAATATCTGATTTATGTTTCTTTAGAAGAGCGACAACTTGCTTTGAATCATTCGCATCCACCTGCTCTGTTTTAGCAACTCCTCCTATTTCATTGTTTATATTCTGACATTTTTCTAATGTCTTGCTAGCTATAACGATTTCTCCGAAAATATCTCTAACTTCTGCGCACTTGTGTGCGACAACACGACCAACTCCACCCGCACCAATAATCATTACGTTTGCCATTAGCTTATGATTCCTATTAAAAAAACTGAACTCAAGCGGTGGTCATTACATATTATTTACTGACATTAGTAAAGCATTTTTCTTATAAAATTTTTATGTGGACGCTACACTCTAGCATGCTTAAGATGTCATTAGTCTACCGTATCTACTAAAAATAATGACTGAACTAGTAGCCCAAATACCTAGAGAGGAATGTGGTATTTATGGCATTTTTGGCTGTCCTCAAGCTGCTAATTACGTTTATCTAGGCTTATACTCCTTACAGCATCGAGGCCAAGAATCTGCAGGTATTGTTAGTACAAATGGTACTAACCTCTATCGCTATGCTAATATGGGTCAAGTTGCTCAAGTCTTTAGTCGCTCCAAGCTTTCTGCTTTACAGGGAGAGGCTGCTATCGGCCATAATCGTTACTCTACAACCGGTGCTTCTTTTTTACGCAACGTCCAACCAATTCGAGTTGAATCTCGTTTGGGTGGTTTTAGCTTGGCTCACAATGGAAACATAATTAATTCATCCCAAATACGACAAGAGCTAGAAAAAAAAGGCTCTATTTTTCAAACGACAGTGGATACCGAAGTAGTTGCTCATCTCATGTCGATGAATCGTGAAACGAATTTTATGAGTGCGCTTATCGAGGCCTTTAGTCACATTGAAGGCGCTTATAGTCTCATCTTACTTTCATGTGATACTCTTTATGCCGTTCGTGATCCAAATGGATTCCGTCCTTTGGTCCTAGGTCAGCAAAAAAGTGGTGCTTACGTGGTTGCTTCCGAAACTTGCGCTTTTGATATCACCGAAACTAAATATATTCGTGATATTGAAGCAGGAGAATTGGTGTGCATAAACAATCAGGGCCTAAAAGCCTATCATCCTTTCGTCAAAAGGAAAACCAGCCTATGCACTTTTGAAAATATTTATTTTTCACGACCAGATTCTATTATTTTTAATAATTCCGTTTACAATGCACGCAAAAAATTAGGTTGTTTTTTAGCTAAAGAATATCCTGTTGAAGCGGATGTTGTTGTACCTGTTCCTGACTCTTCAAATGTTGCAGCCATTGGTTATGCTGAAGAAAGTGGTATTCCCTATACTATCGCTTTGATTCGCTCTCACTACATAGGACGCACATTTATCGAGCCCGATCAAAAAATCCGTGATTTTGGAGCGAGGATTAAATATAATGTTGTGAAAACAGCTGTAAAGGGTAAGCGAGTCATCCTTGTTGATGATTCCATCGTGAGAGGGACAACAGCACGTAAACTAGTAAAAATGTTTTGGGATGCTGAAGTAAAGGAATTACATTTAAGAATCAGCGCTCCTCCTACTCGGCACCCCTGCTATTACGGGGTCGATATACCTACTAAGGAAGAATTAATTGCATCTTCTAATTCTGTAGAAAAAATAGCTCAGCACATCGGTGTTGACTCTATAGGTTATATTAGCCTAGAAGCTACGCACCGAGCTATGCAAAATGGAACTCAAGATTCTTGGTGTGACGCCTGTTTCTCTGGTAATTATCCCCTAGAACCCGAACAATTTGGATCGAGACAAAAGCAAAAAGAGCTCTTCACAGAAATCACTTCCGATGGAGCCCAAGAATAATTCTATAATTCTAAACCTATATTTTCTCTGGCCTTAGTTATAAAAGTATTCGCTACTTCATTTGCTTTTTTTGCACCTATTTTAAGCTGCTCACGTAAATCATCTTTCCTTTTGATAAGCTCATCTCTTTTTGCCCTCGCCTCACCAAAATAATCTAAAACCACTGCTAGAAGTTCTTGTTTCAAATGACCATAACCAGTTCCTGGTGTGCGAAAGCGATCCGCTAACTCAAGTCTCTTTTCAACATCTAGAAAAAGAGCATAAATTTTATAAAGAACTGAGCTCTCTGGATCCTTAGCCTCTTGCACTCCTTTAGAATCGGTAACAATAGAAAAGATTGATTTTTTAAGATCTTTTTCTGAGGCAAAAGGACAAATAGTATTATTATAACTTTTACTCATCTTACGCCCATCAATCCCCGATACCTCCCCAAGCTCATCTATTATCTCTGCTTCTGGAATTACAAAAGTTTCTCCAAAAGCTTTATTAAAACGTCTCGCTATACCACGACACATTTCTAAGTGTTGTTTTTGGTCAGGTCCAACAGGGATTCTTTCGCTACCAAAAGCTAAGATATCAGCAGACATGAGAATCGGATAATAAAAGAGGCCCCCTCCCGGTTGAATTCCCTGAGCTACTTTGTCTTTATAAGAGTGCGCTAATTCGAGCTGTGGTACCGTTATTTGCTGTGATAAGAGCCAGGCTAGTTCAGTAATTGCCGGGACATCGCTTTGAAGCCAGAAAGTACTTCGCATTGGATCTAAGCCAAGCGCTAAAAAATCTGCTGCTAAATCTAAGCTGTTTTCTTCTAAGTCTTTTTTAGTAGGCCTAGACGTAAGTGAATGATAATTGGCAATAAAGCAAAACAGCTCATCTTTTGCCTGATATGCAATCATTCGTTGCATCATTGAAAAATAATTGCCTAAGTGAATTTTTCCACTAGGTTGAATACCAGAAAGAATACGCATTATAAATTATTATCGGGACTTCTTCTTGTCTCCAGTAAAAAACGACTTGGTTTTTGAGTATAAGAACCAAAATCAAGTCGAATCAAATTTAAAGCAAAAAATAAACGTTGCTCATAATAAATTTGATTTTCTAAGCCTGTTCCTGTATCTGGAATATAGCGTTGCTCTAATTCATAACCCAATCGAAATTCCCAATCATTTAAGTCAAAGATAAATGTTGTCTTAAAATATAGTACATTAAAAATAGCATCGTCTTGCTCTTCTGAGCCATTCACACCAGTTCCATTTGCGATGTCCTCCCAGAAATCTACGCTGTCTGAGTTCCCTTCGCCATCAAGAGAATCGCTTTGATAGCGACCTGGTATATTTGCACGTGACTCCATTACAAGTTCCCAATAACTCCATTTGCTTAATTGAATATCTGATTTAAGAGTATAGCGTAAATGATCTAGATCAGGATTAAAATAGACATGATACCACTGAAACCCCAATTCAAAATAACGCAAGCGTTGGAAAAACCATAAATCATAGCCCCCAGCCAAAAAAAGCAGTGAAAAGACATTGGAATGACTATCACCATTAATAGGATCATAGATATAATCATTTGTTAGATGTGTGTTAAAAAAGTGAATTTTATTTTTACTAAGTAAATTCTCGCGACTCTCTTTAAACAAATTAAGCCAATCTAATAAAATGTCACTGCGAAAAACAGGATAATGCCAACGCTCCCTATCTTCTACTCTCTCGGGGAAAACTCGCTGATCATAAACAGTCTGAACTTGAAAAGAAAGGTCGGGCAAAGGGAAGTAATTAAAACTAATATCAATTTCATTCAAATTTTGGTTTTCTGAAAACCCCTTTCTATTAACATAGGCTAGCTCGGCCTCTTCCTCCATAAAAGAACTTTTATAGCGATGTATCAGATCTATAATCGAAGCCTCTAAAGCAATACTAGTCTTATTTTCCATATATAAAAACTGATAACTATCACGCATTCCTTCCAAATCTAAAGAGCTACGATGAGTAGCGTTGTCTGTTGTAGGATCAAAGGCTGTTTTACGAATCCCATAACCAACTTCGATATCCCAATAAAACCAAGCTAAAAGAGGTAAAGAAAAATCAATGTCAGTAATATATTGATTTGTATTACGAGTCTGAAGCAATTCACTTTCTAAATACTCTTTTTTCCTCTCTAATGTATATTCTTGCGTCCAATCGATGCCCGTGTTCCATAAAGGCAATTCTCCCACTGGTAAAAGATATTCAAGAGTAAAAGAGGGAGAGATATCTTCTGCTAACTCATAAGTGGAATCTTGAAAATTTTCTCGCTCTCGCCAAACTGTTTTGCGAATCGCTTTTAGATTAACTGACAAATTATCCCAAGCCTCTTCATAATTGAAGTCCCAGCCAGACTGCGAGCGGATAGTATCCTCATTTGTTCTTAGCTCTTGATAGAAAGCTGAAATACTTGTTTCAGGAAGAAGTCTTTGCCCAAATTCATAATCATATAAATAATGATTGTAATCTTCAAATTTAATGTGAATGTTACGCACATTATTAGTTTCTTTATTCTGCTTTCTACTATTTAGCACTAGTTGGTATTTGTGCCAATCAAAAGCCTCTTCTCCCTCTGTGCAAGAACGACTAGTCCCACTATCTACTCCTCCTTGACAACGCTCTACTTGATTTGTTATTTCTCCATCTGATATTTGATAGCGTTTAAAATTAGCATAGCCTATGTTTAATTGATAATCAATATCTATACTTTGGTGTCCTAGCTCAAGACCAAAGTTCGTGCCAGTATATTGATAAAGATCTAATAAAAAGCTATACGAAGTTGGTAAAAAATGACTTCCTTTTGCTGATAATGGTTTCTTAAAATGATAAGTATTTTGAATAAAATTACCATGAGTCTCACCACGACCTGCTTGAGTAATAATTCCAGTACCCCACGGATTGCTATATAAGAAAGGAATAGCAAAAAGGGGGAAGCCACCAACATAATAAATAATCCCACTAGCAAAAAAAGTATTACCATAAAACGCAAGCGTCTTAACAGAAAAATGATAATGGGGTGGCCTTGCTGTATTAGCAGTAAAGCGCACTTCCGCTAAAGCAAAACTCTGTTTATCTAAGAGGCGTAGTGTTTTAGTTGTGAGATAAATTGGTTTCTTGTAGCCTTTTGCATTGTACAAAACACCTTGAGAAAGTTTATGATTATAGATAATACGCTCAGCACTTATTCGTGATCGATCGAGACTCTCAAAAACCAAATTGCCTTCTGCATAAATTTCCTGTCTCTCTAAATCAATGATAACTATATTTGCAATAAATTGCCCACTAGGAAGTTTCACGCGAATACGGCCTCTGATTTTAAAATAGCCTGTCCCATATTTTTCTCCTTGTATGTATTCTGCTTCATCAGCATTTTCTATCTCTATGGAGGGTGAGTTATTGTTTTCTTTTTTATTTAAGAGACTCTGCCCTGAAGTGTTTGCAAATGAAGTAAAAAAGACAATAAAGAGTAATAAAAAACTAATCAAAAATCTACTGTAAGCTGAGTACATATGAATATATTTATGAAAGAAAAAACTCTCATTAAAATTTTACAAGTCTTTATAATTATTAGCTTAATTGAAGTCTAAAGTCTCTATAAACTTAAATGGACAGTTGCATTTAAAGAGCTTGACAAACCGACTATTTTACTGTAGTATTATAATATAATTACTATTTTTTTATGAAAAACCTGAAAATAAGATTATTATTTAGTATAACTAGTGTAGCTATTAGCATGCTTGCTATACTTTTTGGTATAGGCTGTGTATCAGAATCATCAAGTTATAGCACAGGCATAGATAATGATGCCGGCTTAGGACCAACAAGTCCGGAGTTTCAATGTATTGCTGGTGATTACGATACTGACGATGATGATATTATCAATTATTCTTTGGAGTGCTTTGAAAACGGCAATCTAAAGACATACACAACTTACTATGCCGACGGTACGACTATAGCAGCATTGATAAGATATCAATCAGATGGTACTAGAAAAGACTACGAATATACTTTCTATGAAAGTAATGGGTATGACAAAAGCTATATTTTATATCAATCAGACGGTATAACAAAAGACTACGAATATACTTTCTACGAAAGTAATGAGAATGTTAAAAGTTATATCTTATATTTTAGCAATGGTTATCCAAAAGAAAAGACAGACTATCAATCTGATGGTAGTACACTATGGTTTCAATACACTTATTATGAAAGTAACGGAAATGAAAAAATGAAAATTAGTTATAGACTTGATGGTGTCACAAAAAGCTATGAACGTAGCTACTATGAAAATTCTAACCCTAAAACATTCACGAGCTATGCTCTAGATGGAGAAATAGCAGATGGATATCCCATTTGCTATGATGAAACGAACTATCAATTTGCTGAAACATGCACCTCATCCGAGCACGGTATTTAAAATACGTAAATTAAAACAGTGCTAGCTATAGAGCATATTTTTATTTTTATACTTTGCTTAGTCGTTTTTACAATTATACTTACTTTTCTCTTTCCTAAGAGTAGCACTCATAAGTTAGAAAAGCAAAAGCCAAGGGCACATTGTCCGCTTTGTAATCATATCCTAGAAAAAGGGAAAAAAGTCCATTCAAGTCAAACAGAAATTGGAGACACTCTCATAGAAACACGTATCAAAGGTTGTGTTTACTGTGTGGTTGAAAATAATAAACTGAAGAGGACTTGTCCCATTTGTAAAAAAGATGTCCCTAAGGAGCAAATGATTTTGGCAACTGCTAACCCAAAGATGAGCCGTTTACAACTAAGTATAAAAGGATGTCGGCTTTGCTATCCTCAAGGTTTTACGGATGATGATCGATAAAATTAAGACAGATGCTCATAAATACACTTGAGTCCCTTCAAGGTAAGCAGTGGGTCAACGATATCAAATAATTTTGGTGAATGCTTGTTAATATATTCCACATGACCACCAGTTGCTATTATTTTGTAATTTCTTTTTGGATTTTCTTCTTTAATTTTAGTTAAAATAGATTGAAAACTACCAATACATGAATAAAAAAAGCCTGCTTGCAAAGCTGTCTCAGTACTTTTCCCTATAATACCAGATTGTGGGTAAGAGAATTTAACCGTAGGTAGCTGAGCTGTATTTTCAAATAGACTTTTCATCGCAATGTTAATACCCGGAGCGATACAACCACCAAGATGCAAGCCTTCACTATGAATAACACAAAAGGTGCTTGCGGTCCCCATATCTACAACAATCAAATCACCACCATATATTTTAACTGCCGCACAAGCGTTCACTAATCTATCAGCACCTATATCGCTTGGTTTAGGATATCTAAATGATAAGGGCAGCCCCATATCGTGAGAGACCGCGATAAGTTTAAACTCAGTTTGAGTGAAATAATGTTTTGATAGCTTTAATATCTTTTTATTAAAATCTGGAACTACAGAAGAATAAATTAGAGCTTGAAACATTTCACTAGAAAGATTATGCTTCTTTAAAAAACTTAATACAATACTTTCTAAATCTTCATAATATATTTTAGTTTCTAAGCGCTGATGTTTTATAATATCATAGCTATCATCTCGTTTAAAAATACAAATAATTGTATTTGTATTACCTACGTCTAAACCTAAGATGTAGTTTTTTTTCTTCATCTTCATACTTGTATTATTTATATTTATATTGAGCCTATTAGTTTTATCTCTTCTTCTGTGCTACAAATATTTTTTTGCTCTCCAGTAGCCATATCTTCAATAATTAGCTCACATTTATCTGATAATCCTCTGACATAATAATTTCGCTTAGCATAGGATATTAATCGCTCTCTTAAAAAATGAGTACCTCGAGCCCTTTCTATAAAGCTAAGATCACCACCTTGGACTTGAGCAAGAATCTTATTCATTGAAGCCACAAGGTATTTAGTAAAACTTATAAGAGGGGGTATCTTTTGAAAATTATGATATAATGAAATAGGGGGTATGTATTCCTTTTCCAAATTTTTTTTAGCAATAATATCTCCTAGTTCTTCCATTACTTTATCGTCCCCACTCCAATTTAGACCTATGCCAATAACAATGCGCATATACTCTTCTTCCGTACTAGCGACTCTTTCAGTTCTATTTTCAATCAAAATTCCAGCTAGTTTGCCATAATATTCGCCATCCTGAATTTTTCGCAGAATATATATATCGTTAGGCCACTTAAAATAAAGCTCATCTCCTCGCTTCTGCTCTTTTTTAAAGGAACTAGTACTAGTAGATGCAAGATACTCATCCAAGGCCTCTAATAATGCAACACCACTTAGTACAGGAAATAAATTTAATGACAGAGTCTCTCTTAGAAGCGAGCTAGGAACATGAATTAGTGCAGAAAAAATAAAAGACTTATCCTTCAGAGATTCCCAAGCATTATTACGCCTTCCCCTGCCATCGCTTTGTTCTCGTGCTAAGCAAATTGTCCCTGATGGGAAGTCTCCTTCCATTAGAAATGTGTTTGTAGAGATACATTTGTCTAAACTAATCCAAGAGCTATCATTCGTTTCCAACTGAACAAACATTAGCCATCCCTTTCTTTCATTTATAAAATTTAATTACTAAGAAATATCTAAGAAGCATTAGAAACAGAAAAAAACCAATGACAAATACGCCTATCCAAATTTCCGATGAGAGTCCTTTCCATATAGCCCAATTTTACTTGCGTGAAATGCTTTTCTAATAATTTTTTACAAGCCTCTTCGTTATACGCATTCCACTCACTTCCTTTTAAGTCTTTGTTCGTTTTTAGGTGAGTATCTCTAGTGGAACGCAGTGTCCCGATGAAAACACCATCAATTTTAAGAAGACGCACAATTTCGCAAAGAATATCTTCAATAATATCTGCTGAATTATAATGTAAAACACCCCATGCAATGATAATATCAAGCGATGTTGAAGGTAAATCTAAAGTAAATTTACTTTGAGATTCATGCCAAGTCAATGCTTCTCTTTTTGCTAAAGATACTATTTTCACAAATGGGTATGCCTTCGCACTCTGCATTAACGCCTCTGGGCTCATATCGCTAGCATATATTGGAGAAAAGTTTAGCTCATTCAAAAGAGAAAGATGTCGGCCCCCACCACATCCCAAGTCTAGTGCTGCCCCCCTGTCGAGAGGCATTAATAAACGAATTAAATTTTCATCAGGATATTTTTGAGAGTGTTTACTCTTCTTATAATAATTATCCCAAATTTTCTTGTTTTTATTGGAAATATTTTCCACAATAAATTTTAAAGAGTCAAAAGACTCTTATAATCACATTTCTTTTGGTGGGGATTGTCTGAGGAACTCCTTGAGAATTAGCAAAATTATTAATTCCTTTCTTGAGTTTTACTACCCAAACGATTATACCACTTTTCTTTCTTTTTCTTAACCATATCAGGTTTAAGATCAAGCTTATCGCTTTCTTCTGGGGTTTTAATTTTTTGTGTATTACCTTTAATAGCTTGAGGCAAACGCTTTACTTTTTCCTTACGATCAAGAAGCTCAACTATACTCATTCTACTTGCATCTGATTTACGGTCTTGTAGATGGATAATCCGTAAATAGCCACCGGGACGCTCCTTATAACGAACAGCAATTTCTTTTAGCAACTTATCAACTATCTTTGTTCCACGTAAATGGCGATTAAGAATACGCCTGCAGTTCAAAACTTCTATTACGTTAGATTTATCATCTTCTAGTATATTTTTGCGAGCCATCGTTATCAATGGCTCTATGTACTTACGCAAGACCTTTCCCTTCTCGCGGGTGGTAATAATACGCTCATGCTCCAAAAGACTAGTCGCCATATTCCTAAGCATAGCCTTCCTATGCGAAGGAGTACGATTTAATTTAGAAATAGATATACCCTTTTTCATCAAAGTTATTCCTAAAATAAGTTTATGCCTAGTTCCTCGAAGAGAATTGATCACGCATTCCAAAGCCAAGATCAAAATCTGCCAACTTCTGCTTAATTTCATCTACGCAAGCTAGAGAATAATGTCGTGATTTTTTCATTTCACCTTCAGTTTTATGAATTAAATCAGCAATAAAGTCTATTTCTAAGCTCTTCAATATTGAGAGAGAACGTACAGAAAGCTCCATAGACTCAACGTGTGTAGCAAGATTTTTCTTAAGCGTTTCTTCTAACTCACTTGCTTCATCGTCATCTTCTTCCTCTTGCTCTTCTTCAAAGTTTATAAACATCGTAAGGTGATCCTTTAGGATTTTAGCCGCTTGTGCTAAAGCATCTTCTGGTGTTATAGACCCATCTGTAAATATCTCTAATTCTAATTTATCATAATCTGTTCGCTGTCCAACGCGAGTTTCTACTACATTATAGTTCACGCGAGTAATTGGCGAAAAAAGAGCATCCAATGGAATAGTGCTAATCTCTTCTATATTATTTTTAAGTTCTTCTGCTGGTACGTATCCTCTGCCTCGTTCAAACTGAATATCCATAGTTAGCGATGCATCTTCATTCATGTTTGCAATTACTAAATCTGGATTTAGAATCTGGATTGATGAATCTATAGCCAAATCAGCACCACACAAAACACCAGCACCTTTTTTTTCGATATGAATCACTTTAGGCTCCTCTTTGTTTTCAGATTCATAATGGGCAACGACTTGTTTTAGATTCAAAATCAACCTTACCACATCTTCAACAATGCCCTCCATAACAGAAAATTCATGTGAAACTCCCTCTATGCGTACTGCAGTAATTGCTGTCCCTGGAATTGAAGAAAGTAAAGCCCTTCTCAATGAATTCCCAATAGTTGTTCCAAAACCCCTCTCAAATGGTTCTGCAATAAATTTAGCATAGTTTGTTTTAGTAACATCCTGATGAAACTCTACTTGTTTCGGACGCTTCATCCCGCGTAATAAAAATTTAGTACTTGTAGCCAATATATTTTCCTCCAATTTTTTTTTAATATTTGTAAATTTTTAAAGTCACTATAATTTATATTATAGGTCTCGAAATTATAAATTGTATTAAACTCTTCGTTTTTTTCGTGGTCGGCATCCATTGTGTGGTAAAGGAGTAATATCTTGAATACGCTTAACAACAACTCCTTCGTTAGCAATTGTTCTTACAGCAGATTCCCTGCCTATTCCTGGACCTTTAATCACTACTTCAACCTCGCGCAATCCTTGTTCCTTAGCTCGAATAACAGCATCGCGTGCAGCTATCTGTGCTGCATACGGTGTTGATTTACGTGAGCCTTTAAATTTCATGAGACCAGAAGATGACCAAGCAATAGTATTACCACCAGGGTCAGTTATTGTAATCAATGTGTTATTAAAAGATGCTTTAATATGTACCACTCCACGTGGAACTCTTTGTTTTTCTTTTTTACGTGCTGCCATTTTGTTTATCCTTTTAAAATATAATACCTTAAATATGTTCTATAAACTATCAGGTAGGTGCTTTTTTCCTACCTGCCACTGTTCTCTTTTTTCCTTTACGTGTTCTAGCATTTGTGCGTGTGCGTTGTCCATGAACTGGTAAACTCATTCGATGTCTTTTTCCCAAATAAGAACCTATATCAATTAATCGCTTTATATTAAGTTGTACTTTTGTGCGTAAATCTCCTTCTATTTGATAATCTTCGCTAATAACTTTCTTTATAGAGTTTAACTTCGCTTCTTCCAATGATTTTACTCTAAGATTCTCATCTACATTGGCTTTCTCTAGTATTTTACGGGAACTAGCTTTACCAATTCCAAAAATATATGTCAAGGCAATGATTACCCTCTTGTCATTTGGTATTTCAACTCCAGAAATCCTTGCCATACAGATTAACCTTGCCTTTGCTTGTGCCTAGGGTTTTTGCATATTACTCTCACGACACCCGCCCTTCGTATTACCCGGCAATCTACACACATTTTTTTTACAGAAACTCTAACTTTCATAAAACACCACTATAATATAAAACCATTTAAATACTACTTCCTACTTTCGTCGATAAATAATTCTACCTCTAGTTAAATCATAAGGAGAAAGCTCTACCAACACTGTATCACCCGGCAAAATACGAATATAATGCATACGCATCTTACCAGAGATATGAGCTAATACTTTGTGACCATTTGTTAATTCGATACGAAACATAGCGTTAGGTAAAGGCTCTACAACCTTTCCTTCCATTTCTATCGCATCTTGTTTTGCCAAATGAACACCTATCTTGTTCCATTTTAAGCATAGTCAAACAAAAAACCCTCAACAGAACATAGGTCATTTTTTTTTATTTTTTTTAGATGTCAAACATAATGCGGTAATAAAACTCAGTTTTTATGTTTTTTTTTAATAATACAGAAAAATATAAAAATATCTCAAAAACAGATAATAATCGTATAGCCCTGCTTCAACTCACTTTTAGTAGAACTAGCCGATCGCTTCCGGCCCATCTTCACCGGTCCTAATGCGAACCACCCTTGAAAGCTCTGTAACAAAAATTTTACCATCTCCAATATTACCACTGTGGGCACCATCAGAAATAGCCTTTATCGTTGAATCTACAAACTCATCGTTAACTGCAATTTCTATAATCGTTTTCTTAAGTAAATTAACATCGGTGGTTGTTCCTCGATAATCTTTGGAATAACCTTGTTGCTGACCACAGCCAAGAGCATTAATCACAGTCATTTTTGTAATCCCTGCTTGCTTTAAGCTTTCCTTTACATCTATTAATTTGTGTGGTTGAATAACTACTCTAATAAATTTCATATTTTCTCCTATTGATATCTTCAATAATTAGCGTAAATCAAATATCTGAAAACCACTGTAAGCTTCTTGTCCATGTTCGCTAATATCAAGACCTTTAAGCTCATCTTCACGACTAACACGCAGACCTATAGTAATTCGAATTAAAAAGAAAATAGCGAATGCGAAAGAAAAAGCAGCAACTCCTACTACACCAACGCCAAACAACTGGCTAAGAAAGTTATGTTCTGGATTTGAACTTAAAATACCTACGCAAAGAGTCCCCCAAATACCACAACTAAGGTGGACAGAAATAGCTCCCACAGGGTCATCGATTCGTAATTTATCCAAAAGTAAAACAGAAGCAACTACAATCAAGCCTGAAGTAAAACCAATTAAGACTGAATTAAGAACTGACATACTATCTGCTCCTGCTGTAATTCCAACAAGGCCTGCTAATGCTCCATTCAATGACATCGATAAATCTGGCTTCTTGCTAACTAAATAAGAAAGCAAAGCAGCTCCCAGTATCCCAGCAGCCGCGGCTATGGAAGTAGTAACAAGCACAAAGGAGACACTATTTGGATCCGCAGAGAGGACAGAACCTCCATTGAAGCCAAACCAGCCAAGCCATAGCAAAAAGACACCGATAGTGCCAAGTGGCATACTTGAGCCAGGAATAGCTTTGATACTTCCTTGAGCATATTTTCCCAAACGCGGACCAAGTAACAAGACTCCAGCTAAGGCAGCCCATCCACCTACAGAATGTACTAAAGTTGAACCTGCAAAATCATAAAAACCATTTTCCGCTAAAAAACCGCCACCCCACTGCCAACTTCCAATAACAGGGTAGGCAAAAGTGACGAAGATAGCAGAGAATATTAAAAATGATTTCAAGCGAATACGTTCTGCTACTGCCCCTGATACAATTGTTGCTGCCGTTGCCGCAAACATGGCCTGAAATAGAAAATCTGTCCAATAAGTATAACCTTTACTATAAGCAGGGCTCACACTATCTGCCCCAATCCCAAAGCCAGCAAAACCTAGTGCACTTGAAATATAGTTAAAGTCGCCAGGATACATAAGGTTAAAACCAATTAAAGCGTAGCTCAGTAGACCTATAGCAATAATAGTGGTGTTCTTAAATAAGATATTAACCGTATTTTTTGCTTGAGTTAGGCCACTTTCTACCATAGCAAAACCAAGATGCATAATAAAAACTAAAAAGCTTGCGATCATCATCCAAAGATTGTTTCCTAAGAATGTAGAATCTTCAAAAATTTTTGCTGAAACATCGCTGTAGTTACCTTTTGAGGAACTTTGCTCAAAAAATGCACCTTTCTCATCAGTAACATTATTTCCATAATCAAGAATTATTTTACCGTAGACAGAGCCAGTTTTCTGGCCATTTTCTTCAGTCGCATCATCTACTGCTTTTTTCAAAGCAGCACGATCATAAGACAAAGTTTTTTTAATTACAGATGATGTATTCTGTGCCAATAATGTATTTGAAGCGGCAAAACAAATAAAAATAATTAGAGATATCAAAAATAAAAATGATACGTTTGGTACGATAAGCTTTTTCATTTTTATTATTAATCTATTATTCATATAGAGATAATTAATTTTGCTTATTTATAAAATAGAAGTAAATATCTCCCAGTAGAATAATGGACACTATTTTTTATTTTTTTTAGATGTCAAACATAATGCGGTAAAAAAAGCATATTTTTTTACCGCATTACAAAAAATAGGGGACTATATACAAAATCAATGCTGATTACTGTAAAT
>JABAAI010000119.1 GCA_014238825.1 Leptospirales bacterium | reverse complement strand
ACATTATCTTTTTACATGGTTTTTATGACTATCAATCATCACATGAGTATAGAGAGGCAAGTGGTAGTATTTATGTTAAAGCAAAACTTGCGATAGTTCCTAAAAGAACTAAGAGTGGTATTGAGCGAGGGAAGCGAAACTATGAAAGGACTTGTGTAGCTTGTCATGGTGCGTATGGTAATTACACAAATGGATTGACAGGTCCTGATTTATCAGATTCTCAGTGGCTCCATGTTAAGAATGAAAAGAGAATAGCTCCCTTAGTTATGGAAGGAATTAATGAATCAAAATCAATAACAAAGCAAATTATGCCAGCTCGTGGAGGAGCTATTTTGAATGATAGAGATATTTGGGAAATTATCTATTATATCTCATCTAAGAATTCCTCTATAGCACAAGATGCCGAAGCAACAGAATAAGTAATATCCGATCATGTCGGTTTGATACTTTGACTTTAATTTTTATGTCTGATTTTTTATGAGTCTTGAATACTTCGTTCAAAAAAATTTACCTCAAATAGAAAAAGGAGCTTTAGGGAGGCTAGCTCTCTTTTGTAATCAGAGTTCATATTGTCATAGCAAAAACAAATATCTCTTTGAGATATTAGAAGAAACAGGGCACTTAGATTTAATTCTTGCTCCGGAGCATGGCTTGTTTGCTGAGTTACAAGACCAAGTATCTCTTAATGATGCTAGTATTTATGAAGCAATAAGTAAAGTAAGAGTGCTTTCTCTTTATCAAGATAGTGTGGCTAGCCTTCGTCCTAGTTTAAATGAAATATCTAAACTTGATACTCTAGTTATAGATATACAAGATGTAGGGAGTCGTTATTATACTTTTGCAACTCATCTTAGCTATATCTTTGATCTTCTTAGCGATGCTAGGCTAACGCTAAAAGTGTTAGTAATTGAGAGGATTAATCCCGCAAGCGATTTGGTTGAGGGGATTCCTTTGTCTAAGGAGTATCAAAGTTTTGTTGGTCGAGTGGGGCTGCCACACCGTCATGGCCTAACAATTGGTGAGCTGGCTAATTTTTATAAGGAGCAAAGTCCTGGTCCATATCAGCTAGAAGTCATTTATGATCCTAAAAAAAATTATTTCCCTTTGTCTAAGCTAGGACTAACTAGTTCAGGTATCTTTCATGACATATTAGAGACTAGTGCTATTTATCCTTCTCCTAACATGCCAAATAGTATTACCCCCTTAGTTTATTCTGGGCAGTGTTTATTAGAAGGGACAAATATAAGTGAAGGTCGAGGCACAACACGTCCTTTCGAGATTTTTGGAGCTGGATATCTAAAACATAGTAAAGAAGTTCCTAAGCAAAGTGGTGCCTACCTTCGCCCTTTATATTTTCTACCGACTTTTCACAAGTTTGCAAATGAGCGTTGCTTTGGATATCAAATTCATCTAGATCTAGATAGGCCTTATCATTCTTTAGCACACAGCTTAAAGATTATTCGCTGGATACGAGAAAATAATCCAAAGGACTTTGCTTGGCATAGTGGTGTGTATGAATTTTATTCAGAAAAACCAGCAATAGAAATTCTTCTTGGAGATAAGACTCTCTTAGATTATCTTAATGGGGAAGTTGCTTTTTTAAATGTAAGAGAAAAACTAACACACTATGAGAATGAATGGATTAAGACTAGCCGTCAGTACCACATTCACCAGCGCAATGTAAAACTAACATCTTTAAATGCACTAGAAGATTTTGCTTAGTGTTTTTTATGAATAAAATCGATGATAGAGTTTCTTGCTTCTTTTACTGAGTTGTGTCGCATAAGTTTTGCTTTTGCTTTGTCTATATTTTTTATTAGCTCTTTTTTATATGCTTCATCTTCTAGTAAATATTGTACTGCGGAAGCGATATTTTTTGGGCTAACTTCTGCTTGTAAAAGCTCAGGTACAATTTGTTTATTAAGTAAGAGATTGACTATAGCGATGTAAGG
>JABAAI010000118.1 GCA_014238825.1 Leptospirales bacterium | reverse complement strand
GGCCTTCTTACATTAGCTTCTTCTGCAATCAGCTTTGTTGGACAAAGAAAAATAAAAAAACTCACAGCAAAAAATAATGATAATAATGTTGTTTTCTTCATAAATGAGCGAAACGAAGCATGCATACTATATAAAACATATTGTTTATATAGTATGTGTCTATAACTAAATTTCTATTTTTCATTATATTTGTCAATATATTTTAAAATATAAAAAGATATTTTCCCAGCTAAAAAATCCGAAATTATAACTTAGAAGAGGCCCCTTTTGGAAAATGAAATAAATAAATTCTTTGATTATTTAGAATATGAACGGATGCTTTCTAAAAATACTCTGCGAGCCTATAAAAAAGACTTAAGAGAGCTTTTAGATTATATGGAGTCAGAAGCTCTAAGCCTTAAAGAATTGAAGGTACAACACTTACGAGCCTATTTTAGTTATAGATTGAACCTAAAACTGGCTCTCAAAGCAAAGAAAAAAAGCATCGGCTCGCGCACTCAGGCTCGCAAGTTGGCGACTATCCGTAGTTTTTTTTCATTTCTTGAAAGACGTAAAATAATCAAAGAAAACCCGCTTCAGTCTCTCAAAAATCCTCGCTTCAAGAAACCACTACCTTCTATTCCAACTTCACAAGATCTAGAAAAAATATTTTCTGAATCTAATCCTAAAAAACAAAATAAATCGCTTCTAGAATCCGCTTTATTTTGGCGAGATAAGGCTCTTTGTGAACTACTCTATAGCTCTGGGATGCGTATAGCGGAACTGCTAAGCCTACAATTCTCAAATCTACAAATACTACCTCAGCAAATAAAAATCATAGGAAAAGGCTCGCGAGAAAGAGTTGTATTTTTAGGCTCTGATGCTCTTCAAGCACTAGATAAATACTGCCATCATCGTAAGCTGTTGTTATCACAAGCAAAATCAGAAAATGGATCAGACGCACTCTTCTTAAATTATAGAGGCACTGCCCTTAGTGACAGAGGCGCTCGCTTTATTTTACAAAAATTAGCATCTGAGCTAGGACTTACAAAAAAGCTTAGCCCTCATAAATTTCGCCATGCTTTTGCAACAGATCTACTTAACAACGGAGCCGATATTCGCATTGTCCAAGAAATGCTAGGCCATGCAAGTATCTCTACAACCCAAATCTACACTCATATTTCCCAAGAGAGACTGAGAAGTGTCTATCGTAATTGTCATCCCCACAGTGCCAAAAACTTAGGATAAAAGTGAAGCTCTAAGTTCTCAAAAAAAGACTTAGCAGCTACTGACGATTTAAAATCTGATGAAAATTCTTTTGCGATAATATCACGACAAAAATAAATACACTGAGGAATATTTTTCATATACTTAATATTTCCATTTTGGCTCACTTGATAAATATACGTTCCCAAGGCTTTAGTCAAACGCTGTAGAGCCACGGAATAGAAAAGCTTTTCATCCCACTCTCTTTTAGAATGGCTCTTATAATAATCAAGGCACTGCTGTAATTGATAATCTGAAAGAGCAAGATAAGGATCATAAACGAAGCTAGCAAAATCATAGTACGCAAGCCCCATTCGTGCATCTTGATAATCAATCAAGCAAAGACTTGGTTTTTCTGAATCAAGAGATGCATCTTGAATCATAATATTACGGCTATGATAATCACGATGAGTGAAAACAAAATCACTCTGCTCTCCTAAGTATTTACAAAGCTCTTCAAAGAAAATCTGAGTTTCACTATCAATTATGGATGAGCGAGTGTACTGCTTAGAATGTTTTTTATAAGAAAAAGAAATAGCATCAAAAAGAAATTGCATTTCTGAATATAACTTCTTCTCATCAAAGAGCCTAGAGCGAACATAATCTGGTGCTTCTAGCTCATGTAATTTAAACATCAACTCTAGTGCTAAAAAGAGTATCCTCTCTATTTTACTAACATTATTTACACCAACATTATTTACACTTAACTTAGTCTGAGGCAAAGTCACGCGATCTGGTGGAAACATTATGATCCATTGTTGCAAAACT
>JABAAI010000117.1:1839-2052 GCA_014238825.1 Leptospirales bacterium | reverse complement strand
ATTAATTCGACAGATGATACTGATGTGACAGCCAAATTCACTAGTAATATGCTTTTCGTGGATTATATGCACGATGTTGGAGCATTTTTTGGTTTGGGTATCTTTGGTGCAGGTTCAGTTGCAGTAGATGACGAAGATCTGGATGGTGACACTAGTGACTATTTTGCCCTTCGCTTAGGATACAACTATAAAATTAACGATGATCTACTAGTG
>JABAAI010000117.1:0-1829 GCA_014238825.1 Leptospirales bacterium | reverse complement strand
GCGGATTGTTGCATCAAACATTGACCTATAAACAGAAATTATTGGTAATTGAAATCGAAGAAAAATATACCATTAATGCTCTTTTTGCAAACGTAGCTTATCTATTCTAAGTAACTATAGATAGAAAAGTTTGTTTACGAAGTTTGTTTACATCGATTATAATGACCGCATCTGCTAGAACGCTTCCCTAAAACAATGCTTAAAATACAACTAGATAAATTCAACCCTCTTAGTAATGAAGTTAACTTTGATGCTGATAAATTACATAAAATAGAATATGGTCGTCTTTTAGAAGACTTTGAAGAAGGTGATGTCTATTATCATCCACGTGGTTTTACTATTGATAGAAGCTTTGCCCAAGAGTTTGCCACTACCTTTCATGAAGCCAACCCTCTTTTCTTATCAGTCGTTTACGCTAAAGCCCACGGTTTTACTGACTTGCTAGTCTCTCCCCTCCAAGTATTTAATATCGTACTCTCTTTAGGAGTACAAAATAACTCTGAGAAGGCGGTTGCTAATTTAGGCTATTATAATATCCGTTTTATAAGCCCTGTATATCCCGGTGATACCATAACTTCCTGTACGCAAATCCTTTCCAAACGAGAGCGCGGTAAGGATAAACCTGGTATAGTACACGTGCGAACTCTGGGTCTTAATCAAAATTCCAAAGTAGTCTTGGAATATGAGCGTAAGATTATGATATCTCCTTACAAGTCTGGAGAGAAAAAAAAGGATCGCCCACCTGTACCAAAGACTCTCACCAATATCTACAAATCAAAAGCTGATTTAGAATTGCCCCAATATACTGCTAATAAAAACCTCGAAAGTCATATCGATAACTATACTGGCCAACATAGTTATTTTGAAAATTTTGAAAAAGGGATGACCTTTGTCCATAAAAATATGCGTACAATTACTGATGAGCATGTCGCTTGGACCTACAGAATGGGCAATACCCACCCCTTACATTACGATCGTATCTATTCACAGGGACTTTCTGGAAAAATGAGTGGGGAACCAATCGTTTATGGCGGCTTAGTCTTTGCTTGGCTCATTGGTCTTGCTAGTAGAGATACTACAGAAAATATGCTCTGGGATTTAGGGTATATTGAGGGCTATCATACCCAGCCTGCAATCTCAGGAGATACAATTGGTACTATCTCTCGAATCTTGCATCTAGAAAAAGAGCCAAATGGAATAAAAAATATAGGTCTAGTTCAATTGCAAATTATAGGTGTAAAAAATATTGCAACAGCAAAAGCCTTAGAAAAATATGGTGCCGATCTTTTTATTAAAGAAAATGATAAAAAGAAGCTAGGTAAAGAAAAAATATCAGAAAAGATTTTTGAGATTGAACGTAGAGTTCTCCTAAAGTCAAATAGCTAAATCAAATAGCGAATTATTCTTTCAATATATCCTATTAATAGTAATAGTAGCATCACTAATAACTGAGAATTGTATAGATTAGCCTAGCCATGCTAAGATGCGAGCAATCATCTAAAAGATATTTCTTAATCCAGCTCAAAAGCCGAGGCCTCTCGACTAATTCAGTTGGTACATGGAGAGCAAGCCAAATATCTCTGGCCCCATCAATTTGTATCCCATGACTTTTCCATTGCTTATCAAGACCGCGACCATGATCGGTAGTAATTAAATATACTGTTTTATTTTTATATTTCTTTTGAGATTCGAAGTACTCGTATAGCTCCTTGATATATTTATTCTGTGCCTCAAAAGCTTTAAGATAATTTTTGTAATTTCCTAAGTGACCCCACTCATCTGTATCATTAAAGATAATACTAATAAAACGTGGCCGATGCTTTGATTTT
>JABAAI010000116.1 GCA_014238825.1 Leptospirales bacterium | reverse complement strand
TACTGGCTATAGAGGTACGAGTCGTAAACAAATTTGTTATGGAACAGTTGTGACAGCTCTTTGTGTATGCGATGATGATACGATGCCCACTTGTAGCGAAGAGCAGTCTTAGCTTTACTTGGTAAGGGTAATCAAGCTGTAAGTGCTGAGTATATTAAAAATAAAGTTGAACATAAAGTCTATGGTGACCTTCGTCCACACTGAACAAAAAATATTATAGATATTTATAAGGAAAAGGGTGTCTGGAATTTGGAAACGATTAAGTATCGTTTAGAAAAGTTAGCAAAACTAGCTTGTGAGATATGGCGTCTTTAAATAGCTTCAAAAATTAAAATGGTACTCAAATTTCTTGTCGTTATGGGTGCGGATGTAAATTTCATAAATGATATAGCTAATACTCACTCTAGATAATACAAGGTCTATAGGTGATTTTGAAACAGTAAAAATACTAGCCTTTGAGGGCTGTTTCTATAACCAAGCTATCAGAAAAAGGGATTGTTTTATCATTGAGAATTTGATATTCCTCATGTCCTTTACCGGCAACAAGTACGATGACTGGTTTTTGCTCTGCTTTTTCAGGTTGTTTTCCTAACAAGGACTTAGCTTTAGCAACTGCTTGTTTAATTGCTTCTTTGCGGTCACCTATTTCGTATAAAAAATTGGCTTTGTGATTGCGAATGCCTTTTTTAATATCAGCTCTTATTTTAGCACTATTTTCTTGGCGTGGATTATCATCGCATAAAAAGATAATATCACTCAGGCGACTTGCTATTTCGCCCATTAGAGGTCTTTTTTTTGCATCGCGATTACCACCACAGCCAAAAACACAAATAAGTATTTTGGCTTGTTTGCGTATTGCTTGCAGTACCGCCTCTAGGGAATCTGGAGTATGAGCGTAGTCTACTATGCAGAAAAGACCAAAGATATCAAATTTCTCGATAGGCTTTTCGATAGGCTTTTCGATAGACTTTTTGATGGGCAGAGCTTGCTCTTTTTTGAAAGAAGCAGTAATAACCTTAAAGCGACCGGGAGGATGGGGGATTTCAGGGAATTTACTAAGACAGTGTTCTTCTTCTTTTTTGCTTAGATTGGCGCCCTTTAAGGCAAAGAAGATATTCGAAGCATAAAATTCTGGTAATTGGATGAGACCAGTAGTATAGAAATTTTGTTTAAGATCTGCTTGCGTAGGATATTCCAGTAGAGGATAGTTCTGCATTTCTTCTGCTAGTCGCTTGCTGTATTTATCTTGTTTTGAAATAAGCAGTTTACCGTTTGTTTGCGAGCAGAATAGGAAAAGTTTTTTTTTAGCCTGATAGTATTTTTCAATGCTCTTATGATGATCCAAATGTTCATGAGCTAGTCCAGTAAAAATCGCTGTGTGAAATTTTATACCGTCAAGACGACCCCAGTCTAGGCCTTCTGAAGATACTTCCATAGCGATGCGTTCTATTTTTTGAGATAGCATCTCTGCTAGCAGAGCTTGAGTTTGCCAAGCCCGTGGTGTAGTATAGCCAGTTGTTTGGTGTTGCTCTCTTGCTTTCCATTATGCCAATAGCAACCTAGTGTTCCGATCATAGCCGCTCTATAGCCCAGCTCTAACCAAAATTTATAGATAAACCAAGCAATAGTTGTTTTTCCGTTAGTTCCTGTGATCCCTGTTATTTGTAATTTATGCGAAGGGTTTTGGTAAAATTCACTTATCAATTTTCCTTGGGTCTCTAAAAAGTTTTTGCACAAAAGAAAGGGGATTTTATTTTTTTTAGCTAATTGTAATTGATGTTTATCGCTTTGATCTATTAGATTTTGATCGAAGAGTATGACCGCAGGTTTTTTTTCTAGAGCTAATTCAAGATAAGGCTGAGCTTGTGGTGTGCAAGAAAATATTGTCTTCTCTTTTTGTATGAGGCGAGTATCATCACATATCCCTGTTATTTCTCTATTCATCAAATGTTCTGGAAGAGCTGAAGCATCTATTTCTTGAGATAAATTAGCGTGGTCTATAAGCTGAGAGAGTAGCATTGTAAATGGCGTTCTATTTTAAGTTAATTTATTTTTTAGGTAAAT
>JABAAI010000115.1 GCA_014238825.1 Leptospirales bacterium | reverse complement strand
TTGTTGGTAATAAGTCTTTGAAGTCATTTTTATCAATGGAGGAATGTGGTTTAAATGAGCTTTGAGGTGTTATAGGCGTTAATAAAAAAAATTGAGATGTTATGGTAAAAAGTAAAGATATAATTGTTTTTTTAAGGATCATCTAATTAATTAATATATTTTCTTGTATTTCATGTCATTGAAACTGTAATTGTACCTGTCTACAAGTAATTATTGACTCTTGCTTATGTCAAAAGAAATACAATCAAGAATGATTCTCGATAGGGTGCATACTCACGTTTTGCGGGAGATTTGCTATGAAGAAATGAATGAGATAGAGAATTTTGAGGAGGTGATATATTTTTTTGAACATTACATCTATTCTTTTTTGCACAGAGAGGAGTGGGATAAATCTCTAAGAAAAACATATTCTCAAGCTAAGATAATTACCGGACCCAAAATGCTTAGAAGACTAAGGCAGGTGATACTTATGAATAAAATTACGGAGAGCTTGGATTATAGGCTTTCTCAGTTTTTTTTAAATACAAAATGGAAAAATAAGGCAAATTTAATAAATATAGATATCAGTAAAGAAGAGTTGCATTCTGCTATCAAAAAAAATAATCAGGTGCAAAGTCGCTTACGGCAAGTTGAGTTAATTTGTGAAACCCTGCATTTGTTTTTCGTGGTTCCAAAAATGAAAATGAGTGTTTTGATGATGACTCCCATTAAGGTTGCTGCAAACATGGTAAGGGCAAGAGACTTGCTGGATACATTAAAAAGATCTCAGAAAGTCTCTCTTGAAATGAAAGATACAACTAAGTTTATAGAAACTTTTCGTACTAAGTTAAAAGTTACATAGTGTTTGTATAGTAATAGTGTATGTCTGAGACTATTTTTTCTAGAATTATTAGGAAGGAGATCCCTGCTGATTTTTTATATGAAGACGAGCATTGCGTTGCGATTCGAGATCTTAATCCGCAAGCACCAGTCCATATTTTAGTAATACCCAGAAAGCTAATACCCCAACTTTCTAAGCAAAAAGTCGAAGACAAAGAAATCTTAGGTCATATTTTGTCAGTTATTCCTCTTGTGGCTGAGCAAGAAGGGATTGGTGGTGAGTATCGTCTTGTTATGAATGATGGCGTTAAAGCAGGGCAAACAGTTTTTCATTTACACTTTCACATATTAGGAGGCAGGCTTTTACAGTGGCCTCCCGGATAGAATTTTAATATGTTTGATGGAAAAAACAGCAGGGAATTGTTTTCTTTAACTAATAAAGGAGTCTATAAATTTAGAGAGGAGCCTTATCTTTTGGCCTCGGGGAAGAAATCCCAGCATTATTATGATTGCAAATATATTACGATGAATCCTGAATATTTACAGCTCCTAGCCTTTGCCTTACGCGATGAGCTGATTCCAAGCCTAGGCTTGCCGTTACCGGATGCAATTGGAGGATTAACTCTAGGAGCGGACCCGATTAGCTTTGCACTTAGCCTTGCTTATTGGCAAGAAGGGAAGAGAGTCTATCCTTATGTCGTGCGAAAAAAGACAAAGGGGCACGGTACTAGCGAACAGGTTGAATATAGATTCCCCCAGAAGCCAAAAGCTGAGTTGTTGGTTTTGGTTATAGAAGATACTGTTACGACGGGGAGTTCTTCTCTACAGGCAGTTAAAAGCCTTAGAGAGCTTGGCTTAGAAGTTAAGCACTGTCTGGCTATTGTTGATAGAGGTGAGGGGGGGAGAGAAAATCTTTTAGTCGATGGTGTGAGCTTGTCAAGCCTCTATCATGCTAGTGATTTTTTATAAATAGATTTATTATAGATTGTCTTAATCAATAGTGAAATCAGAGTAGGTTATACTATATTATGTTGATGCGAGTTATATTTTGTATTCTTTTTATTTTTACTTCCTTTGCCTGTGATAAACGAGTCTTCATCGAGGATGGCTACGGAGAAGCTCCATTAGCTAGGGATTTAGTTCTTGATGAGCTTGGGAAAGATAAAGCCAAGCTGTGGACACGTTCTAATTTGTATGGAATTGCGAGTGATGCCAAAGAGGCATCCGATGCCGGAGCAGAAATGTTTCAGGCAGGTGGAAATATCGTGGATAGTGCTGTGGCAATTAGTTTTGTTCT
>JABAAI010000114.1 GCA_014238825.1 Leptospirales bacterium | reverse complement strand
AGTAAGTCACCTAGTAAGTCACCTAGTAAGTCACCTAGTAAGTCATCTAGTAAGTTATCTAGTAAGTCATTCAGTAAGTCATCTAATGACTTAGATCTAGAAAATACTACTCATATGCAAGAGAGGCTGCCAGTTGCTTATGATGATGCTAATAAAGCTCCTAAGATATCTCCTTCTCCAGAGCTACCAGAATTTGTTGCGGGCCTAGTTCATGAAGTTAAAAATCCACTTGCAGCTATTCATCTTCATCTTCAATTACTTCAAAATTATGTAGGTGAGGTGCAAGAGGAAAACCTTCGTAATAAAATAAACGATAAAATTGTTCTAATCCAAGATGAAATTCTAAATTTAAATCAGACTCTTCATAGTTTTTTATCTGTGATGCAAGCTCAAACACAAAATAATATCTATAACTTTGAATTAGATGATCTCTTAGAGCAAATTGTAAAGCTACTAGAGCCTCAACTGAAGCGGGATGATATTCAAATTGTTTTTGAAAAATCTAAATTAGCTAAACTAAGGCAATTTAATCCGGCACTCATTCGTCAAATTATTTTAAACCTCATCTTAAATGCAATGCAAGCATTTCAAAATTTAAATGAGGCTTCAAAAAATAAAGAAAAATTTATTTGGCTAAGCTCAGGAATATATAAAGCTTCAATCTATGTTGAAATTAAAGATAATGGTCCTGGAATTTCTAAAGACGTTCAAGAAAAGATGTTTGATGCATTTTATACAACTCATAAAAAGCGAAGTGGTGGCTTGGGACTTACTCTGGTTCAGCACATTATAGAAAGTATTGGTGCTCGTCTTGAAGTTCAAAGTGAAACAGGAAAAGGGGCAAGATTTATTGTTTGGCTAAATAATAATAGTAATAATAGTAATAATAAGGCAAAGTTATTGAGATAAGCATAAATGATTCAGATACTTTTAATTGAAGATAACCCGAGTCAAAGAAAGGCTCTAGAAGAATTTTTAGAAAATAAAAAATATAATGGCGTCTCTTTTGATATTTATAGCGCCCCAGATGGAGAGACGGCGCGTGCTATCTTAAAAGAAAAGTCTATTGATTTGATACTAAGCGATCTTATGCTACCAGATTGTACTGCTATTGACTTGATAGAAGAAGTAAGGTCATCAGTACAGCATGCACTACCATTCCTTATTCTTACGGGGGAGCCTTCCATTGAAAGTGCCATTGAAGCGATACGCAAGGGGGCTAATGATTATCTTCTCAAACCAGTAGATTTAACTCTCTTGCAAAAAAAGATAGAAGCTATGTTGGAAACTTTGCAACTACGTAGGGAAAATCAAAACCTCAAACTTCGTTTAGAAGAAAACTTCACTATTAAAGGAATAATTGGTAATTCAAGTATATTACAAGATGTGCTCAATAAAGCAAAACAACTGGCACCAGTAGATATTACGGTTCTCTTAGAAGGAGAGAGTGGCACTGGCAAAGAGCTTATTGCAAACTTAATTCATGAAGGCTCGCAACGTTCTAAGCAACTTTTTGTTAAAGTGAATTGCGGTGCGCTAACAAAAACTATACTCGAGTCGGAGCTCTTTGGTAGCATCAAAGGTTCATATACCGGAGCTGATAGAGATAGGAAAGGCTATTTTGAATCTGCACATGGAGGTAGTATTTTCTTAGATGAAATTGGCGAAATGGATATGGAAAGCCAAGTAAGGCTGTTACGTGTCATTGAAGCACGAGAGGTAACTCGTATTGGTTCAACAAAAGCAATTCCTATTGACTTACGTATTATTACTGCGACAAATAAAAATTTATTGGAAGAAGTGGAGAAAGGAAATTTTCGCGAAGATTTATATTATCGTTTAAGTGTAGTAAAACTCAAGCTGCCAGCATTACGGGAGAGGGGAGGGGATATACCTCTTCTTTTTAATTATTTTGTAGTCCAATTTAATGATAAATATAATAAATCAGTTAGCAATATGTCTCCAGAGCTCCTTAGTTTTTTTAATGCCTACCCTTGGCCAGGGAATGTGCGCGAATTTTTTAATCTTTTAGAGGGGATGGTGGTATTAGCTACAGATGATATTTTAAGTATTAAGGATTTACCAGTGGAATTGCAAAACTTTTCTAAATCTAAGAAATTTTTATCTTATTTGGA
>JABAAI010000113.1:216-2220 GCA_014238825.1 Leptospirales bacterium | reverse complement strand
AGGTTTCTCCTCCTGATAGATTAAGATTAAGTATTTCAAGATCTTCAAAAAATATATCTGCTCAAATAATTGATGATGTAAAAAATATCACTCTAGTTTCTTCCTCTTCAATTGAAAAAGATATTAAAGCTATGAGCAAAGTCAATAAAACGGATATTTCTAAAATTGTTGCTGAAAAATTAGCAAAAAAAGCTGTAGAAAAAAAAATAACTAAGATAAATAAACTCAGTGAACTGGAATAAGAGAGCTTTCTTACTAGAAGAGCTGTAAGTCTTGAAAACTTTATAATTCTTTTAATAATCATTATATTTATAAGCAAGCCTAGTTACAATCGTAAATATTTAATAATAAATCAACCAAAATATATAATTTTAGAGTATCTTATTTATAAGAATAAAATAAATAAGATGGCAATGTACCTTGAAATTACTCAACTTCACTACTATCAAGACCGACAATATCATGTAGGCGAATGATTTTAGTCTCACTAAGACATCGCTAGCATTAAAAGAAAAAAACTGAAGGAAAAGCAAAAAATATGCTAGCAAAATCCAGCAATAACAACTCCTATAAAAACACAGAAATTTCTACCGCAAATCAGAAAAAACTAATCGTCATGCTCTATGATGGTGCAATACGTTTTTTGCAAATAGCAGAGAATAATATGGAACCTAAAACTTATGATGTGGCTAATGAAAATATTCTCAAAGCACAAGATATCATAACTGAATTGATATTGGCTCTGGATATGGAGCAAGGCAAGGAAATAGCAGCTAACCTTTTCCATATCTATGCCTTTTTTAAAAAACGCTTAATCGAAGCAAATATAGCTAAAGATGAAAAGGTAGTTAAAGAGGTTTCTAAGATGCTTAAAGAATTGCGTGATGCTTGGGAAAAGACAGAAGAAGTCACCGCTCCTTCCCAATCTATTGTTAGGAAGGAGGGTATTGGACTCTCCATAAAAGGATAAGATTTGCTGAGCTAAGTTTTATTTACTTGGCATATGATAATCTTAGAGCAAATCCATAAATCACTAAGCAAACAAATCCTTTGTGCTAAGCAAAAGGACTTTGCTTCTCTTATAAGTCTTCAAGAAGACTTAGGAAACTATCTAGAAAAGAATAAGCTTGAAGAAGCCTTGACCATAAAAGAAAATTATTCTCTAAAGCTTCTAGAAGAATGTAAAAAAATGCAAACAAAGATAGCAAAGCTACTAGAAGCAGAGCAAGCGGATATCAAGAATAAATATAGAGAAACACAGCTCGATCTAGGCTTGCTAAGGCTAAACTAATATATTTTGAATATATTTGATGAGCTTTTGGCTTGCTTTAGCACGATGAGAGCGAGTGTTTTTTGTGACACTTGTAAGTTCTGCAAAACTTTTATTTAATTTCGCATCGATAAATATAGGATCATAGCCAAAACCATTACAATGGCTTTGATCTAAGCTTTCTGCTATGTAGCCCTCGCAGCTGGCTTCAAAAAAATAGCAAGAAGGGTCTAAAATATTATCACTATGCTCTGATTTTTTTGAAGCTAGGGCTAGGACGCAAAAATAGCGAGCGTTCCTCTTGATAGGAGCGAGTTTAGCTCCTATCTTAGAATCAAACTTAGATTCTAGCTTAGATTCTAGCTTTTGCATCTGCTCTAATAGATACAAAACGCGATCATTATCGTTTAATCCCTCACCCCCGTAGCGCGCACTATGAACACCTGGAGCCCCACCGAGGGCATCGACTATCAAACCGGAATCATCTGCTAAGCTAATATATCCTGTCGTGTCAAAGCAACTCTGGGCCTTGATACGAGCATTAGTCTGGAAATCATTCCCTGTTTCTTCTACGTTATAAGAGCTAGAGACAAGAGGCTCCCCCTTCTCGTCTTGCAAAGAATCCAAAGTATGAATTTTTAATTGGAGCGGAGCAAGCAAAGAACGCATCTCACGAATTTTATGCTGATTCTTGGTTGCAAGGACAAGCCCCTTCTCTCTCAGTATTTCAGAGA
>JABAAI010000113.1:0-206 GCA_014238825.1 Leptospirales bacterium | reverse complement strand
TTTAATGTTTAAAAGTGATACCAAAGATGAGGCGCATATCATAAATTAAAACAAGACCATTAGTAGTGCGAGCACCCGTAGGATCACTACCACCAGCAAGAGGCTGGGCTACAGAGCCGGGAAAGAGCGTTTCTAGAGCAATGGCTGGTGCCGTATCACTAGCATACTTTGTATCTTGCTCACGCTTAGTGCCAGATGTTTGTACG
>JABAAI010000112.1 GCA_014238825.1 Leptospirales bacterium | reverse complement strand
CCTTTAACCAGTCCACTGCTTTCTAAAATTTTCTCTAGAATCATCTCTCCCCAAGCACCTATATTTTGTGACCCACCGCTTAAGGCTGTTGTTAACTGCTTTGCATCTGTACTAAGTTGCTGGTTAAGATTTTGGACCTCGCCTATCTTGGTTAGCAATGAGGCATTAGTTTCAACACTTTTTTCATGGACGTGCTCCATCCGCTTACGAAACTCACCTAATTGCTCCTTAAGAGGAGCTAAAAGCTCCTTGTTTGCATCTGTAAATTTTTTGCCCTTCTCTTCTAAGAGCTTATTAGCTAGGACCTCGAACTCATTGCGAAAAGTCTTTTTTTGCTCTTCGCGAATCTCTGTTTCTTTAGCCATTCCTTCCAAACGGCTATTAAGCACCGCATTCTCTTGCCCAAAGCTATAAACTTTTTTCTGTAATAAGAAACAAATTAATGCCAAAAATATAAGCAAGCCAGAAAGTATCGAGTAAGCGAATATCTCCATTGAATTTCATTCTAATAAAAGGCCTGTTTATTTACTAATTAATCAGGCTTTATGATATTCACACATTTCCTGCTACGGTTAATATGAGCAAATTGTACGAGGCCTGCCTTCTTAGCAAATAGGGTGAAATCACGCCCCATACCGACATGCTCACCAGGATAGATATGAGTACCTCGCTGGCGTACTATAATCCCTCCTGCTTTAATTAGTTGATTACCATATACTTTCACCCCTAGCCGTTGCGACTGGGAATCCCTACCATTTTTTGTTGAACCACCACCTTTCTTATGTGCCATAATGTATCTCCTTTAATTCTATACAGTCCGGATATTGTCTTGCCAATGTACTAAGACCCAAAAAAACAGAAGCAAAAAGCAACTCCGTTTCTTTGGACACATTATCTGAATCTAATGTTATTTTGTAAAGTTCTTTTTTATCTTCGATATTTAACGGCACTTCTAATAATGTTTCCAAACTCTTAGCTAAATTTTCAACCAAAACAGAAACTGCGGCACAAACAATATCCTGACCTGAGTTGGCAAATTTAGCGTGTCCCCTAAGCTCTATACCCCTAAAAAGATGTCTAGCGCAATGTATGCTTTTAATTGAAATCAATAGTCCTTGGTGGCTGAGTAACCGGGCTATCTTAGCTTGTATTTACGTTTAAAACGATCAACTCGTCCTGCAGAATCAATAACCCTCTGCTTGCCACTATAAAATGGATGACACTTTGAACAAATTTCTACTTGGATATCTCCTCTGGTAGAATACAGCAAATGCTCCGCCCCACAACCACAACGTAATTTGACTTCTTTATATTCGGGATGTATTCCTGTTTTCATAACTATTCTAAATCAGCAAGAGCAACTAAACACAGGAAAATATCTTAGCTTTTTTTTACAAGTATAAAAATAAAATATAAGATATTTCCTCAAATATTTTGATTTTAATTGAAATATCTCCTATCATAACGCCTCTTTTGTCCTTATTAAAGCTACTAACACCTATCTTTTTATTTACGGCAAAAACTACTTTACAAAATTAACTCTATCTAAACAGAATAGCTCTAAAGAAAATGGTAGTAGCAACACAAACAAAAAAGGCAAGTCGTAAATTGTACTTAGAAAGCTACGGTTGCCAGATGAATGAATATGATTCTGGAATTGTAAAGAATATCCTAAAAGAAGCGAATTACGAGAGCATTTCTGAAGCAAAAGAAGCAGATCTAATCCTCTTAAATACCTGTGCTATTAGAGAAAAGGCGCAGGAGCGTATTTATGGTCGCTTAGAAACATTTACTTATCTTAAAAAAAGAAATCCTAAACTCTTGATCGGCATCCTGGGGTGCATGGCACAAAATTTAGGAGACGAACTCTTTGCCTCTGGTCTACCAGTTGATTTTGTAGTCGGACCGGACAACTATCGCCAGCTACCATCTTTGATAGAGCGCCTAAGAACGAACTCCAAGCAAGCATTATTCAATCTAACGCATCTTTCACGCACAGAATCTTATGAAGAACTCCAAGCAGAAGCTGTCTCAGGCGTCCTGAGCTTTATCACAATTATGCGTGGCTGTGATAATTTCTGTTCCTTTTGTGTTGTCCCTTACACCCGAGGTCGTGAACGTAGTCGCTCTCCAGAATCGATAGTCAATGAAATCACAGCACTAATAGAAAAACACGATATAAAGGAAGTAACCCTCCTAGGTCAAAACGTGAACTCCTACTGCTATGAGAAAATCTCTTTTACAAAGTTAATCGAAGAGATAAAAAAAAAAAAAAAAATAGAG
>JABAAI010000111.1 GCA_014238825.1 Leptospirales bacterium | reverse complement strand
TAGGTATTTACTTTCCCTTTCTAAAAAAACTTTCTTTTGAATCCCCAGATGATGGTCTAAACGGAAACTATTCTAGCATGGGAGATTTAGATTTTATTCAAAGATTTCAGTTTGCCAGTATTGGTGGTGCTGTATTGAACTTAGAACTCTTAATCGGAATTCCACTAGGTATTAAAAAGCATGACGCAGGCTTTCCTCTTGGCGATGCCGAATATAATGTTCAAACAGGTATTTCTACGGGTTGGGGTTTTGCTTTATCTTCTTTGCCCTCCTACCTAACATTTTACACAGGATATAATAAACGCAATGCTGGTTTTTCAGATGAATGGCATAATAGCTTTCAGTGGGGTCTCTTCGTTTATAAAAAGGAATTACTGCTTAGCCTGGAATTAAAAAGCTTAGCTTCCTTAGAGAATGAAAGCGATGACTTTAGTCAACGTGGTTTGCAAAACAATATCTCCTATCTTGCTTACGGTGGTGGGATTACTTATAAATTCAACGAAGATAGTGGCATTAGCTTTTATTATAAAACTCTCGCTCAAGTAGAAAATACAGTTGATGGAGAAATATTTTCAGTCGGTGGTTTTTATCTGTACTAGGATTTTTAGATATCAGCAAGCTGTGAACATTTTGCTTTTAGATTGTTAAAAAAACTAGGCACTAGCCGGACAAGAGCAAATAAGGTTTCTATCCCCATAGGCATTTTCTATCCGTGAAATAGGTGACCAAAACTTAAAATCATTTCCATTAGTCGCACTAAAAGGATATGCTGCCTTTTCGCGACTATAAGGATGAGGCCAATTAGAACGCGCTATTTCTTGAGCTGGGTGCGGAGAATTCTTCAAAACATTATCAAGCGGATCAAGCTTCCCGCTAATTAATTCTTCAATCTCGGCACGTATTTTTAGCATAGCATCGCAAAACCTATCAATTTCTTCTTTCGGCTCGCTTTCTGTAGGTTCTATCATCATGGTCCCAGGAACAGGCCAAGACATCGTCGGAGCATGAAAACTATAATCAATAAGACGCTTGGCAATATCTTCAACTTCTATACCGTAAGCTCTAAAAGATCGCATATCCAAGATCATTTCATGAGCCACAAAGCCCTGCTTGTCAGTATACAAAACCTTATAATCATTTTCCAAACGTTTTTTGATATAGTTTGCATTGAGAATAGCCATCTGGCTGACTTTTTTTAGACCATCTGCTCCTAACATACGAATATATGCATAAGAAATAAGTAAAATACTGGCACTCCCCCAAGGTGCTGCAGCAACGGGGGAAATTCCTTTAGAACCACCGACTCCTGAAACAAGGCCATGCTTAGGTAGATATGGAGCCAGTTTTTCGTTTACGCAAATAGGTCCCATCCCAGGACCACCTCCTCCATGCGGTATACTAAATGTTTTGTGTAAATTAAGGTGACAAATATCAGCACCGATATCGCCCGGCCGGCATAGCCCCACTTGAGCATTCATATTTGCTCCGTCAAGATAGACCAAAGCACCAATATTATGGATAAGCTCACAAAGACTTTGGATACCTTCCTCAAAGACTCCATGCGTTGAGGGATAAGTCACCATAATACAAGCTATTCTATCACTCAGGTTTTCACATTTATTACGGAGATCTTCCATAAGTATACTACCATCTTTATCACAACCAATAAAGACAACTTCCATCCCCGCCATGCTAGCACTAGACGGATTAGTACCATGAGCCGATGTCGGTACCAAAACGATATTACGAGCTTCTTGCTTTTTATCCTTATGATAAGCTTTGATGGACAGTAAACCGGCGTATTCTCCTTGAGCGCCAGAATTTGGTTGCAGACTGACATTCGTCATCCCAGTGATTTCGGCTAGAAAGTTTTGAAGTTCTTTAAAGACTCTGGCATAACCCTTGGCTTGTTCAAGTGGAGCAAAAGGATGAAGCTCAACAAAGGAAGCCATGCTCAGCGCTTGCATAGATGTGCTAGGATTTAATTTCATGGTACAAGAACCAAGCGGGATCATTACCTGATTCAAAGCCAAGTCCTTCCCTTCTAAAAAACGCATATAACGCATCAGTGCTGTTTCAGAGCGATATTTTTTAAAAACTTCTTGGGACATATAGCGATCTTTTCTCATCAATTCGCTAGGCAGTTGAGGCTTAATATTTGACGATATTTTTTCAAAAATATTTTCAGATGCCTTCTCTCCTTCTTTGCTTTCTTCTTCTCTAAGTTGAGCAAATGGTTTTAGCAATAAATTTAGATCAGCTAAACTTGTTGTTTCGTCTAAGGAAATTCGCACAAAATCCGGTTCCCCACTAGCATTAGTACCATAAGCTAAATTTATCCCTTGCCCTAAGGCCAACTCCTG
>JABAAI010000110.1:232-2447 GCA_014238825.1 Leptospirales bacterium | reverse complement strand
CAGTTTCTTCCTTTAGTTCTCGATGAGCAGCTTCTAGAGGGCTTTCATTTTTATCAATGCCTCCTTGAGGGAATTGGTAGTATTTGGGGTAGTCATAGCGCTGGCCGATTAGAATCTCGCCCTTATTATTAAAAACGATAATGCCTACGTTTTTGCGGTAAGCTTTGCTTGATTTTTTTTTGGTTTTTTTGTTAATCGATGATTTATTGGTATTTTTTGCCATAGCTCTATTTTTACATTTTCACTAGCTATTATTTTTATCAAGAATAATTTAATATTATGCTTCTCTCTTAAGTTTATTATAATTTGAGATTGACTTAGCACTATAGTTTTTCTCTTATGTGTTGCTAGTCTTTAATTGAAATTTTTTAGTCTTTTTATTTATGACAACTATTCGCACTCGTCGTACTCGAAATACATTGCCACGCATTGCCTTAATTGGAAGGCGCAATGTCGGTAAATCAAGCCTCTTAAATGCTCTTTGTCGCAAGCGATATGCTATTACAGATAAACTTCCCGGTTTAACAAGAGATATACTAGAAATCACAATCCCGGATGAAGAGATGCCGTTTATTTTAAGCGATACTCCGGGTTTAGATCTTGATGATCTAAATGACTTGAATCAAGAAATAAAAAGGCGTACCCAAGAATATCTCAAAGGGGTTGATGTCTTAGTGCAGATACTGGCGGCTCCTTATCCTGAACCCTTTGATTTGGATTTGATAAGTTTTATTCGTAAGAATGCAAGCAAGCAAGCAATCGTATATGTTATCAATAAAATAGATGATGAAGCTAAGGTAGATGAATCTCTGCTTCCCTTTTACGAGGCCAGAATAAATGACCCAATCCCACTTTCTGCTCGAGGTCGCTGGAATATGCTGCCTCTAATTGAGCGTATTAAAAAAGAATTGAGAAAATTAGAATCTGCCAGAGAATCTAAGGAGGCTATAAAGAGTATTGATACTCTAGATAAATTAACTAACCCAGAAAATCAACTGACAGCAAATGAGGATATTGCCAAGCCCAAAAAGGGAACTAATAGTAGATTCGGCGTACTCACAGACACTCCTATTAGCCTTGCTATTGTTGGTCGTCCCAATGCGGGGAAGTCGTCTCTTTTTAATAAAATTATTGATAAGGATCGAGTTCTTGTTTCTGATGTGCCAGGCACAACGCGAGATGCTGTTGATAGCTTTTTTTCTTACAAGTCAAAGGAGTTTCGCATTATTGATACTGCTGGTATGCGCCGCCCTTCTAATCTTTTGCATCCTAAGGACGCAGTAGAATTTTTTAGTCTTAGTCGTACTAAGCGTTTTATTAGGGAAGCAAAGCTGGTAATCCAAGTCTTGGATGGAGGTTTTGAGTTTACCGATCTTGATAAAAGGATTTCAAATTTAATTCAAAAATCGAGGAGTGCTTTTATTTTTGCTGTCTCTAAACGAGACCTATTGAAAGAGAGAAATGAGGGGGAGTTTGTATTTAAGGCTTATAAAGAGAGATTTTTCTTTCTCTTCCCAAGTATGCAAGATGCTCCTTTTTTCTTTTATTCGGCAAAGACAGGGCAGGGATTAACTAAGCTCTTGGACACGGCACTAGCCCTAAACGATACGATGGATATTAAAATTCCAAGTCCAGCTCTTAATAAGCAAGTTAAGCTTTGGGTTGCCAAGATGCCCAGGAGTGGTCAAAAATTAAAAATACTCTACGTCACCCAATGGAAGACAGCACCTCCTGCTTTTCTTTTTTTTGTTAATGATCCCAAGCATTTTAATGCCAACATCTTAGCTTATTTTTCCAACTGTATTCGAAAGACATACGGATTAGAGGGGATCCCTTTCAATATTCACCCACGAAAAAGGACGAAAAAGGACGAAAAATAAGCTAGCGAAAAATAGGAGGACAAAGAGCTGGAATTGCTTATTATCGAAATATCGAGAACTGATTTGCTAATGGTCTAGTCGCTAAGATCTGTATTTGTGCTTTCATCACAATTAGTACCGGTACCATTTTCATCGTCCATAGGCTTTATGTTAAAAAAGAAATGAACATGGGGAGTCGTGACAAAAAACGTGTTTGTTGGCTTTAGACTTCCGTCTTCTTCAGTTGTTCCTGCTAACATTAATTCAATATCTTTTCCAGAAAATGCAATTTCATTCCATTTGAAGGTATAGATTCCAGGATATTCATTTTCACCTTCTTGAAAAGTGAATCTATC
>JABAAI010000110.1:0-222 GCA_014238825.1 Leptospirales bacterium | reverse complement strand
GGACTAAGAATTTGATCTGTAAAAGTGAGGCTTAAATTATCTGCATCCAAAATAGGCAGGAACATGATAACAAAAAAATGATTTAATTTATCAGCGACCATGAATTTATAACTTATATTAATATCTTTTTCTTTTGCGCCAGTAGCAAAAGTCGTTGGTGCCGCTACAGTTCCCTTATAAGAATCAAATAAATCTTTTGCTTCTTGAGGAAGTAAATCCAAT
>JABAAI010000010.1 GCA_014238825.1 Leptospirales bacterium | reverse complement strand
TTAGAGCTATTTTACAAAAATCTGCTAAAAACAATAAAATAAAAAAAGGGAAGACAGCTAAAGATCACGGGAAAAATGAACCTCATGGAAATCAAAAGACAAAAACTTCACAAGAAAAACAAGTAAAAGATTTGAAAGAAAAACTAAAAAACCCTAATCTTTCTAGAAAAGAAAAAAAAGATATTAGAGAAACAATTAAAAATATTAACATAGATATTCAAAAACAAAAGAAAGGAGAAACACATGGGAGACCAAATTACAATAGATAAAGGAAAAAAGAAACCTAATATAATGAAACCTACAGATTGGCAACTTATCCCTAGGAAACAATTTGCTTTCGTTGTGTTTAATACTCCAATAAAGAATTATATACATAAATTTAATTTAATTGAATATGCAATTGAAGGAGAAAGTAGCGGAGGTAGTTATGTTATTCCAAAGCAAGAAATTTATATAAATGTTGATGAAGAAGATGGAACTCCTTGGTTACCAATAAAAAAATAATACTAATGAGTAACAATCAAGAATCTGTTGATAGTGTTTTTCCTGATAAAACAAAATGTACAAAGGATTTTAAATTCAAATAAAAACCAATTATGATGTCTCCAAAATTATGGAAAGAAAATGTTTTTGAAGCAATTTTTGAATTGAGCATAAAGCTTTCAAAAAATGTATTGACGTAGTATTATTATTTTATTATAGTAGTTTTACTTAGTAAATAACATGGCATTAGTAGAATCTCAAATTATGAAAAAAGGAAGCCCCATTATTGGCTTTCGTGAAATCAACTACGATGGTCGCAAAATAGATCTAGAGGAATTCTATACTAAGAAATTAATTTGTATTGTCTTTACTTGTAATCACTGCCCCTATGCCGAGGCTTCTTGGCCCGTCCTTGTTGACTTGCAAACTCGTTATAGAGACGATGCTTTTCAAATTATAGCTATCAATTCTAATCATAGTGCTCGCGAAAAATATCCAGAAGATAGTTTTGACAAAATGCTTTCTTATGCTAATGAAAATAAAATTAACTTTCCCTATTTGGTAGATGAAAATCAAGAGCTATCTCGCGCCTATAATGCTGTTTGCACTCCAGACCCATTTCTTTTTATTTTTGATAAATCAGCTTCAAGTTCATTTTCTCTTTTTTATCATGGACGCCTTAATGATAATTGGAAAGAGCCAGAAAATGTAAAAGAAAATAGTATGGAGTTATTTATTTTAGCCGCCCTTGAGAGAGGAGAAGCACCAGAGCTTAGCTATCCCAGTATGGGCTGTAGCATCAAATGGATAGCGAAAGATAATCATTCTAAATAATAGGCGTAAATTTTCGCTATTAGAAAATTATTTAAAAATAATCAATTTGATAATACATACAACAATCGATGCCTAGTACTACTTCTAAAGCAAAATCTAAGCTTAGTACTAGCACTAAGAAAAAAAAATTGAAAGTGGTAAAACCTAAAAAAGCTTCGATCCCAAGCATTCTTAGTACCTTTAATCTTCAAAAAGAAAAACAAAGTCAGGATACAGCTTGGAATCTCAAAGAGCGTCGTTATAAATTACAAAGCCTCGAAGAGGCGATGTTTCGTTACCGTAAGGAAATTCACCTAGCATTAAAAGAAGATCTTTCTAAATCTAGTGGCGAAACCGATCTCAGTGAAATATACGTAGTGACTACTCACATTCGCTATGCTCTCCGTCATTTGCGACGCTGGATGCGACCACAAAAAGTAAGCACTCCCATCCCTCTTTTGGGTTCAAACTCCTACGTTTATCAGGAACCAAAGGGCGTTGTGCTTATTCTTTCTCCATGGAACATGCCTATCAATTTAACTTTCTCTCCCTTAGTTTCTGCCTTGGCAACTGGAAATCGTGTTATCATAAAACCATCAGAACATACACTATCGAGTTCTCGGCTTATGCAAAAAATAATTCAGGAGATATACAAAGTAGAGGATGTCGCTCTCTTTAATGGTGGCATCAAAACAGCTCAAGAATTACTGGAACTTCCCTTTGATCATATATTTTTTACTGGTAGTGCTAGTGTTGGTCAGGAAGTTATGAAAAAAGCAGCACAGCATCTTAGTTCGGTAACTCTGGAGTTGGGAGGGAAGTCTCCTGTAATTATTGACGAGAGTGCTGATTTGAAACTAGCCGCACTTAGAATTGCGTGGGCTAAATTCATGAATTGTGGTCAAGTTTGTATTAGTCCAGATTATATTTGTATTCATAAAAATAAAGAAGAGGATTTTGTACGGCACCTGAAAGCGAGCTTCAAAAAATTATATAGTAATCCTTCTGATTACGGTTCTATTATAAATACAAAACATAAGCTTGCGCTATCAAAGTTAGTTGAAGATGCCAAGGCGCGCGGAGCAAAGCTAAGCTATCTGCTACCCGGTCTAAATGGAGAAAAGTCTCATAAAGGGAAGGCAAATAAAAATAATAAAACGATAAGAAAAAACTTTTTTGAAGCACTTGTGCTTAGAAATGTAGCTATAAATAGCAAAATTATGCAAGAAGAGATTTTTGGTCCAATCTTGCCTATCATTCCATTTGATTCACTAGAGGAAGCAATCACACTAGTCAATTCTAAACCCAAGGCCTTGGCTTTGTATGTCTATAGTAAAAATAAAAAACACATAAAACAAATTCTTACTAGAACGAGAAGTGGTGGTGCTTGCGTTAACGATAGTATAATCCAATTCTTTAATATTAATTTACCCTTTGGTGGAGTTGGTCCTAGTGGCATGGGAAGTGCTCACAGTTATTTTGGTTTTCAAGAGTTTTCTAATCCCAAAGCTGTTCTCTATCAAAAGCTTAGTTGGAATAGTGTCCGTCTGCTCATGCCGCCATATACAAAATTAAAGCGTAAGTTAATTGAGCTTACAATGAGATTTATTTAGTAATTATACTTGACGTATCCCCATCTCTTAGCTACAAAAGAAACTTGGATTTACCTAAGCGAATATTACTTTGTAACGATGATGGTTTTGATGCGACAGGTATTCTTAGTTTGGAACGAGCTCTTTCTAGTCTTGGAGAGCTTTGGGTCATCGCTCCTGAACAAGAAAGGAGTGGGTGTTCCCATGCCATGAATTTTCGTGATACTTTAGGTTTAATAAAAGTTCGAGAGAGGGCTTATAAAGTGAGAGACGGTTATCCTGCAGATTGTGTTAACCTCGGTTTTTGTTACCAAGCTTTCCCTGATTTTAATTTGGTTGTTTCTGGAATCAACCACGGTCCCAACCTAGGCGATGATGTTCATTATAGTGGGACGGTTGCTGTTGCTCGCCAAGCCGCTATCCATAACATACGCAACATTGCAATTAGTGCGGTGGATTTACTTATCTCGGCTAAAAAGATGGAAAGAATTGCTGAGTGGTTAAAGAGCTGGATTATAGAAAATTACAAAAGACTTGATTCACGGATTGTCTATAACATAAATTATCCAGAAGAAATTCCAGAAAGCAGTTATAAAAGCGAAGAAAAATTACTTGAGTCTAGTTCAGCCTATCCACCGGTAATTTTTAGTCATCAAGGGCATCGCAAGTATAAGGATTCCTATAGTGAAGTAAGCCAAGACAATAAGCAAGCAGGGCTAGAACTTTTAAGGCTGGACAATACAATTTTGGGACACATCGAAGAGGAACAATCAGATTTTGAAGCAGTTCATAATCATAATATTTCCATTACACCACTTAGTACTTCAAGCACAGCTAAAAATGAATTAGCTAAATGGCAAAAGCTTTAACTTTATAAGCACGACCTAGTTAACTAGGAATCACAGTCTCTAGGCGCAGTGCGTGTATGTGATCTACCATCTCCTCTGCTAACAACTTATAGACCAGCCGATGTTGTTCGACTTGAGATAGTTCTGCAAATTTAGCGGAGACAATGCGAGCAAAGAAATGGCTTTCACCCTCAACAACTGCATTTTCATAAGCGGGGTGACCTTGGTGTAAGGCGCTTTCATTTATTATTTCAAGCTCTGTGGGTTCCAAAACAGCCAAGCGTTCTTTTATAGTGTCGATTATCATATCTTTGCATTTAGTTATTATTGCATTTCTTCTAACATTTCTTCTAAATAGGATTGATAGTCAAGGTAAATTTTTGGCTCTAGGTTAATTGTTTCTTGAATTACTTTTCTCGTAAGACCGGGACCACAGGCGTGCTTGGCATTAGCTAAGTCCGGATATTTTTTAAGCATCCAATTAAACTGAGAGGCACTCTTCCAAAAAAAATGGGTTCGAGAGCTTAGTGGAGTTGTACCGATGAGAGGGAGCAGAGCTATTAATTCTATTTTATAACTCGGCAAGCAAGGATGAGCTGATTGCAAAAGATTATCTTGATGACTTAGCTTAGTAAATCGCAAAGTGTTTTTGAGAGTATTTTCAGACGTCTTTTTGAGAATGTAATTTAGCTGTGGAGCTTCGTCTTCTCCTAGTCCATCAGCAGAGCCATGAACCCAAAGTCCTTGCTTGGCTAAGGCAAATAAAGTTTTAGTACCAGCCGTCCAAATAATAGAATGCCGTCTCCGTGCAAAAATAATGCGATGCAATAGGGAAGCACAATTTACAAGAGATGACTTTGGCTTCCATTTATCTGGCCAAGCATTGCTCCTGCTAACTAAGCAATATTGAGGAGGATATTTTGGAAGGGCTGAGCTGATGGGATGACGCTTTATCACTATTCCTTCTCCTTTTAGTGGCCATAGCTTTGCTTTTACATTAATCGCATCTACCTTATTTTTAATTTTTTTGTGTGAAATTTTTTTGCCTGTATTATCCCTTCCTTTTATAAAGTAGAGCCGTCCATAATCGCGCTCTAGTACTGCTATGCCAATTTTATCATAACAGCCACCACTTCTTTTGTATAGTTCTTCGCGCTCTTTAAGACTAGTAATAGTATTGTCTGGAACACAAAGAGGTTTAATTAATGATTTTAATTCTAAATCTCTATTTTTAATTTCTAGAGCGATGCTTCCTTGGGCGGCTGCGTTTGGTACAGAGGAGAGAGGTAAAATCATAAACTCATAATTTTTAATAATTTTATAAATTTCTTTTTGATTCTGTTTTAACTCTGAGCTTTGCAAAAGTGTGGGATCAAAAAACAAGGAGCTAGGCTTTATGAGTAGCCTATCTAATCCTGCTTTGGCAAGGATTATACCATGAGCTTCGGAGTTATTTAATTTTTTCAGTCTGCTGGGCACATTACCACGAATGGGATTAAAGACCAACTTTGATTTTTGTAATGTTGATGGTAATGCTTGCTTTAAAAAATTACCTGCGAGCAAAATACGCCTAGGAGCAGATGCTAATATAATTACTTCGGTAGGAGGACTGACTAAGACCTCTCTTTTCATAAGTAAAATATCGCGTTGGTCTCCTCGGTCTAATACAGGAACAAATTCTGTTTCTTGACTTATCTTTTCGGAACTTAGATCTTTTATAGGTAGATCCTTAAAAGAATGAACAAGAATATCTAATTTATTACTTAGTAGTAGTCGACTTAGAGCCGTGCTAAAGACGCCAGCCTCTTCTGAAAAGACAGGACTTGAACTAGAATTTTTGTTCCAAAATAACAGCTCAGGATTTTTATCACCAAAACTATCATGAAAGCTAAAAATAAAGTTTAGTTGTGGCCATAAATTAGCGAGACTCTTGGCAACTAAAGAAACTTGGATGCGAGATAATAAACTTTTCCTAGCCCCAATTCGGAGAGTTCTTTTACATTCTCTCAGCATGCTAACTTCGGTTTATTTCCGCTCTATTTTATAATTCTAGTTCTAGGCCTTCATAAGCAAGCATAATATCAATATCGGTGAGGCACCTTTCTTGATTTTCTTCCATATACTCTAAAGCCTGTAGGAATACTTGATTCAAATCATCATCACTACAAGAGGGGTCGTACTGATAAAGGGCCAGTCGTTGTGTATTGGAACGGATAGCAAAGTCTGTTGCTGTTTGAGAGTTACTGTGAGCAATATCTATCTTTTGAATTTTATTTTCAAGAGTATCATGTGTATCAAAAATTAAAAGATTAGTTTCTTGAAAGAAATCGATGTACTGATCCAAATTATCATTCTTTTCAAGTGGCATCGCAAAGCCTGCATTCGCACAAAAGACAAATGACTTGTCTCCTTCTTCAAAGCGATAGATATAATTTGAAGCCAAATCATCGATTAATTCGCGTTTTATAACAATTCCATTAACTTCCCAGTTATCATCATCGTTATAGTAATGAAAAACATTATTTGTCATTAGCTTCCCAAAGTCTTGAGATAAAGAATTCATGTTGTGCTGATAGGATAAGCGTTCTTCTAGATCTTGGTGTATAGAATGAAAGTGAATAAGATTACCACTCGCATTAAGCGGGGCGAAGTAAGGAAGACCTTGAATATGTTCCCAATTAGTGTGCGTAATAATAAAGTGACATTCACCATCTCCAGTACCATGCTCAGCCTTGATTAACTCGCGACCTAGGGGGCAAATACCGGTCCCTGCATTTATGATTAGAAGATCGTTATTTGAAGAGCGTATTTCTAAACAGCTAGTATTGCTACCATAAGTGCTAGCAAGGGAATAGGGGATTGTTTTTATGAAATACTCAATGGATTCTTTACTAAATAAATCCTTAGGAGAAGCATAAGATAAAATCTTCCGTATTTTTTGATTCACCTCACTTCCTGTGAGAGGTGAGGGAAGAGAGCCACGAACACCCCAAAATTTTACTTTCATAGTATCCCCATACAATTTGATTAAAAAGGGAGGATTATTAAAAATAGTTTTGTCAGGGAAAATATAAAGGACAAGTCCTAAAATAATCCCTAACAACTAAAAATTAATTAACAACCACCGAAAGCACCGAAAGTATCCATTATCCAGCTATTCGCCATATTGTTATATTTCTATAACAATATAGATACTTTCGTCATTTCTATCATTTTTAAATAAATGGTCTCTACTGACTATAACTAGCTATAATTTATGATAAATTACTTATAAAAAATTATATCACTAGTAAAAGCCAAGCAATTTGATATGATCGTTGGAGAGGCTAGCGTCTAACGAGGACCACGTCTCCTTCTTCCTCCATCATTACCATTGCCGCCGCCACCACCACCTTCAGTTCTAGGACGAGCTTCATTTACATTTATGCTTCGTCCTTTTAAATCTTTACCGTTCAATGCCTCTATAGCAGCATTAGCTTCATCTTTAGAAGGCATGGTTACAAAACCAAAGCCTTTTGAGCTGCCACTATACTTATCTGTTATTACAGCAGCTGATTCAACTTGTCCGAATTCATCAAACAAATCTTGTAAATCATCTTGTGTAACATCATAGGGCAAGTTTCCTACATATATATTCATCTTCTACTTCCTTATTAAAATTCTATGGATATAGAAATAAGTATAGCTATTAAAGCAAATAATTTTTAGTATTTTTATATATATTATTTAAAAAAGTAAAAAAGCAAATAAGTTACTAATTTTTTAAATAAGACATAAAAATACTTTACATTTGTATACTTAATATTATATTGGATTCAGTATATCAAAGATGATAGTCTCAAAAAGAATTTAGAGGTGAATTAACTATAAAATACATTCTTTTAATCAGAAGAGGCTTTAACAAGGAGAATAAATATGGCTAAAATAAAAAAACAAGGCCGTTTGCAAGCATTGGCTAATAAAGAGCAAAATAACGCAGGTGATCGTTCACAAGCCGTTCATAGTGCGATAGAGCAAATTGAACGCCAATTTGGAAAGGGCTCTATAATGAAATTAGGAGATCAGAGCGTTCAAAAAGTGGAAGCGATTCCCACAGGGGCTTTGACGCTTGATTTCGCCCTAGGTGTAGGTGGTTTGCCTCGAGGGCGAGTTGTTGAGATTTTTGGACCAGAATCATCTGGCAAGACGACACTTTGTCTTAGTACTGTTGCCAATGCTCAGAAGTTGGGCGGGATTGCCGCTTTTGTAGATGCAGAGCATGCTCTAGATCCAGAGTTTGCCGAGAGGTTAGGGGTAAATATAAATGACCTTCTTGTCTCTCAACCAGACAATGGAGAGGAAGCATTGGAAATTACAGAGTCTCTAGTACGCTCTAATGCCGTAGATATTGTAGTCGTTGATTCAGTGGCCGCTCTTGTGCCAAAATCAGAGATAGAGGGCAATATGGGTGATGCACAGATGGGTGTTCATGCCCGTTTAATGAGTCAAGCACTTCGTAAATTAACAGGTACTATCGCTCGTTCCAAAACAACAGTCGTGTTTGTAAATCAAATTCGCCATAAAATTGGTGTTATGTTTGGTTCTCCAGAAACTACTACAGGTGGCAATGCTCTCAAATTCTATGCTTCGATACGTTTGGACATTCGTCGCATTGAAACTCTAAAGAAAGGAGATCTTGCTTATGGTAATAGAGTTCGCGTCAAGGTTGTAAAGAATAAATTGGCGGCACCATTTCGCCAAGCAGAGTTTGAAATACTTTTTGAGCGTGGTTTGAACTATGAAGCTTGTCTCTTGGACCTCGCAGTAACAGCAAAAATTATTGAACGCTCTGGAACTTGGTATTCTTACCAAACAAAAAGAATTGGACAGGGACGTGAAAATGCGTGTCAGTTTTTAATTGAAAATAAGGATGATCGTACTGAAATAGAACTAGAATTACGTAAGCAACAAGAAGAAAAAATACAAGCAAATTCTAAGAAGAAATTAGAGGATGATCACATAAATCAAAAGAATAAAAGTGACGAAAATGATAACTCAAGCAAACTATATTGTGATAATGTTACTAATATAGAATCTAGCTTAAGCAAAACGAATAAAGTTAATATGGAGACCGGTGAAATTATTGGCATAGCTCAGTGAGTATAGATATTGCGATAATAGGTGCCGGTGGTTATACAGGTCGCGAGTTAATTGCTATCTTAAAGAAGCAATTAACTCTACGCGTGGTTCATATTAGTTCCGAAAAATATATTGGACAAAAACTTGAATCTGTATTCCCAAACATATCTGGGGATACAGATTTGGTTTTTAAGAGCCATAATGATGCTATTCCTGATGATCTTCCAGTTTTCCTAGCAACTCCCGATGAATTTTCACTAGAAAAAGTACCTGAATTACTCAAAGAGAAGCGGCCTTTTGTCGATTTGAGTGGTGCCTTTCGTCTTAATAATAAAGATATTTGGGAAAGAGTCTACGGCACTAAACATACTTCCTTTAATGTAATGGAAGCAGGGATTGTCTATGGCCTCCCCGAAATCTTCAGAGCGGAAATTAAAAAAACTAAGAGCATTGCTAATCCAGGTTGTTATCCCATCGCTTCCATTATAGTTATCAATCATTTGAAAGAACTTAGAGCTGACTTGATTTCTATTAGCATTCAAGCTTCATCTGGTACATCTGGAGCAGGAGGACGCGTAGAAGGTGGTGATTTTGCTTTTACGAATGTTTATGAAAATTTTCGAGCTTATAAAATCCTAGGACATCAGCATGAGCCAGAGATCGCTCAATACGCTGCTAGTGGCCTAGAAAACGGTCTAGCTTGTCCCATCACTTTTACTCCTCATCTTCTTCCACTCCGTCGTGGTATTCTTAGCACGATTATATTGCATTGGAAGCATAAAGCGCCACAAGATCTAGAAGAAAGGTTTCGCGAACTATCAAAAAACGAATTATTTATTAGGTTTTATGACAAGCCAGAGGATATAGAACTAAGTAAAGTTCAAAACACAAATTATCTAGATATAGGCCTTCGCTCTCGTGATAATATCACTGTGGTCGTCTGTGCCTTGGATAACCTCGTCAAGGGAGCCGCAGGTCAAGCTATTCAAAATATGAATCTTATCCTAGGCCTTTCTGAGAGCAACGCTTTATTATAGCTATAATTTTCTTGCTTTGATTAGGGAGTTTATTTACCTTGGCATGGTGGGTAGTACCATGAATAGTCAAATAAAGCCCCAAAATCTTTATTTAGAGAGTCTGGAAGCAGCAAAGGAATTGATTGCATTGCCTCGCAAGGGAGGTGGAGATGCAAGAGTCCGGGCCCAACACTTAAAGGGTCGCATGACTATTTGGGAGCGCATAAAAGTGCTGAGCCAAGAAGAAGCTAGCATAACTTATCAGAACTGGGGTCCTTCATTAGACGGAGCAGGCATTGTAACTGGTATACTCAATGTAAATGGTCGTGATATTGCCTTTTATGGACATGACTTTACCCAGCGTGCAGGCTCTATGGATGCAACAAATGGTAGTAAATTAGCACGAATTATTTACATGGCAGGTGAGCATGGTATTCCTCTTATAGGTATGAATGACTCTGCTGGTGCCTTTGTTCCAGCAGGCGTGGGTGGTTTAGACGGTTATTCTGAGGCTTTTTATGCTCTGCGAAAAATATCTGGAGTCGTACCAAGTATTATGCTTATGTTTGGTTATAACGCTGGAGGGGGGGCCTATCTTCCTCGGCAAGGTTCTTTTATGATTCAAGCACATGATACTTTTTTTGGTCTAACTGGTCCACAGGTAGTTCGCGATGTACTCGGAGAAGATGTAAGTGCAGATGATTTGGGAGGACCCAAGGTTCATGGTCAGAGTGGCGTTGTTGATTTGGTTACGATGGATGAGCTTGCCGCTTTGCGCAAAGCACTAAGATTACTAGACTACATACCTGATAATAATCGTTCTTTAGCAAATCTTATTACGACAACGGATCCTATAGACCGTAAAACTTATGAAATTGAAATTTTACTTAACAAAACACTTACTTCACTAACGGGCTTTAATACACCTTTTGATATGGGTCTCATTATCCAGCAGATTTGTGATCATGGTGCTTTTTTTGAGATGCAAGGACAGCGAGCAAGAAATTTGATTACCGCCTTTGGTCGTTTGAATGGCTATGTGACGGGATTTATGGCGAACAACTCTGACGAGTCCAGTGGTCAAATTGATATAGGGGCTGCCTATAAGGGTGCTCGTTTTGCTCGTTTTTGTAACTTATATAATATCCCTATGATTTTTTTAGAGGATACTACCGGCTTTTTGCCAGGTCGAGAGCAGGAAAGCCTCGGCATAGTCCAAGCAGGGCGGATACTTATGGAATCCATTATCGATTTACGGGTACCTCGTATCAATCTTATTGTTCGCAATGCCTTTGGCGGAGCCTATGCCATTTGGAATTCGCAGCATGTAGGCGCAGACTTGGTCTTTGCTTATCCTAGTGCCAGAGTTGCTGTTATGGGTCCTGCAGGTAAGGAGTTTGTGTATAAAAAGGAAATTCAGGCAGCGCGCAAAAAACATCAGCTTAGACTAAAAGAAGGCGCAGAAGATGAAGCTAATGCTGAGCTCCAAAGCACACTAGCTCAATTAGGAAAACGCTATGAAAAAGATTTGATGAACCCTCGCGAAGCCCTTTCCCTTGGTTCTATCTCTCAACTTATTCTTGCTGAAGATACTCGTAAAATATTAGCAGAGAACTTAAGCTATCTGATGCGTCATTATACGCCTTGTCCGATGAATGAACCACAGCGAGAATTTGCTTAGATCCAAGAGCCCTTATTTTTATGTTTTTATTTGCTTTTTATATACTGGTAGGGATCTACTTATTATTAATGGCTTGTGGCATCTTGAATCGTAGATTTTGGATTAAAATACCAGAATTCACACGAAGGTACGTACGAATATCACTCTCATTTTTTGCGATAGGCCTTATTATTACCGCCATTTACCAGGCCTATATCTACTACAGTTTTAAATATTAACTATACTTAGATATATGCTTAGATTAAAACAAAATCTCTATTTTTTAAGTTCTACGAGATTTTGATATTCCACTCCGCTTTTTATCTTTTCTGCGGGACAGAGCTTCTTTTTTTAGCTTTCTAGTTTCAGATGGTTTTTCATAGAATTCGTTTCTTTTTACTTCAGCTTGAACACCGGCATTGATGCACTCGCGCTTAAATCTTCTTAAAGCAGATTCTATTGCTTCTCCATCTTTTACAAATACTCCAATCATTAAATACCTCTCTTAAAGTAGACATAAATTATCTGATAAAAAATATGTCTAATCAATTTTAAGACTTTTGTAATTTTTTGCTTGACACAGTACTTGAAAAATAATTAACTTCATTATATGGAAATTTTTCAAGTATTTGCTATCGTTTCTTCGATTATTGTTTGTTTATTACTCATCTTTTTGGTTCTGATTCAATCAGGCAAGGGAGGAGGTATGGGACTTTTTGGTGGTGCTGGTTCAAACACAGCCTTTGGAGCCTCTGCGATGGATGTTGTCAGTAAAGCCACTTGGTGGCTAGCAGCTGCTTTCTTTGGTTTTTCTATTCTTGCCGCGGTGGCTTTTTCTGAGACTGCTCCTGGCGTTGATGGACTAAATGACGCAGAGCCAGGTTTAGGGGAAGATAATTATTTAGAAGTTGATGAGAATAGAAAAGCTAATAGTGAGCAGGCCCCAATTAAGGCTGATAGTCTTAACAAAACTGGCAAAGGCTCAATTATAAAGAGCAAGAAACAGTAAGGCGTTTAGGCTTGACACTGGATAGACAAGCACGATATCATTATAAGTACTAAGTCTAGTTTTTGATATTTGGGACGAAACTATATTGCACAAGCAAGATATGGGCAAATTTAGATTAGAAAAAGATACCCTAGGTCCCATAGAAGTCCCTGAAAATAGCTATTGGGGGGCACAGACTCAACGCTCCTTAATTAACTTTAAAATAGGCAAAGATCGTTTCCCTCGTGAGATGATTAGAGCTTTTGGAATTCTCAAAAAAGCAGCAGCCATTTGTAATATGGAATTGGGCAAGCTCGACAAAAAGATTGGTGAAAAAATAATTGAGGCAGCAGATGAAGTTATTCAAGGTAAACTAGATGAACATTTTCCACTTGTTGTCTGGCAGACAGGCAGTGGCACGCAAAGCAATATGAATTGCAATGAAGTAATCGCTAATCGAGCCATTTCTTTATTGGGTGGCACTCTTGGTTCTAGAAATATCGTCCATCCTAATGATCATGTTAATTGTGCCCAAAGCTCAAATGACACTTTCCCGACAGCGATGCATATTGCGGTTGCTGAACGGAGCAATGCTCTCCTTTTACCTCAGCTAAGAGAACTTTTGGCTAGTTTAGAGCAGAAAGAGGATAGTTTTCAGGATATTATAAAAATTGGACGCACTCATCTTATGGATGCAACTCCGCTAACCCTAGGTCAGGAATTTTCTGGATATGTATCACAAATTCGTTATGGTATAGAGCGGATAGAAACTAGTCTCAAAGGGGTTTATTCACTAGCACTTGGGGGAACGGCTGTGGGGACTGGACTAAATACGCATCCTCGCTTTGGGGAGCTATCTGCAGCCAAAATAGCTGAAATAACTGCTCTACCTTTCGTTACTGCCTCTAATAAATTCGAGGCCTTAGCATCTCATGGTGCCCTTGTCCACTTTCATGGATCCCTAAAAACATTAGCCTGTGATTTAATGAAAATAGCTAATGACATTCGTTGGTTAGCTAGTGGCCCTCGTTGTGGTATTGGAGAGCTTAGTATCCCTGCGAATGAGCCAGGCTCTTCTATTATGCCGGGTAAGGTAAACCCTACTCAATGCGAGGCTCTAACTATGGTTTGTGCACAGGTTATTGGCAACGATGTTGCCGTTAACATAGGCGGGGCTTCTGGTAACTTTGAGCTGAACGTATTTAAGCCATTGATAATATATAACCTACTTCACTCATTAACTTTATTAGGTGATGCTATTAAAAGTTTTAATCAGCATTGCATATCTGGTATAGAAGCTCATGAAAATAATATAAATTTTTATTTGCAAAATTCACTTATGCTGGTAACGGCACTCAATAAACACATTGGTTATGATAATGCAGCTAAGATTGCAAAATATGCTCATAGTAAAGGTGTCAGTCTTAAAGCTGCAACTTTGGATTTAGAAATTTTAACTGAAGCAGAATTTGAGCAATATGTACGTCCTGAAGATATGATAGCACCGCAGGCCTAGGTTGAAGGAAACGCAATCAATTTGAGGCTTTGATTTGTTACTAGATAGATATATTACTTATAGCTTCCTTCGTTCATTTGTATTTTCACTCTGTGCTTTCACTTTTCTTATCGGACTTGAGAGCACATTTCACCTTTCCCGGCGTGCTAATGACCGTTCCTTTGAGTTGATTTTCTTTTTTTTTGTATATTCAATACCTTATTTTATTAGCAAATCCCTTGCTTTATCATTACTCTTTGCTAGTTGTTATAGCATGGCTCAGTTTCATCTCTCTAGTGAGTTAGTTGCTATTTATTCTGCTGGGAGATCATTCTTTAGACTTATTCTTTTCCCTTGCATCTTTAGTCTTGTTATAGGACTTAGTTTCATGCTGGCTAATGAATTTTATTTTAATACTCTTAAACAGAAAGCAAATCATTATAAAACTTTGGCTCTTAAAGGCCATATTATATCTGATGGGGAGACTACAATTAGAACGAAAAACTTACGAGGTAAAAATGGCTTTTACTATATAAATTTTTTTAACCCAAGTACTAATAAAATTTCTGGTGGTTTTAGTTATTTAATGTTAGATAAAGACAATAAACCCCATTCTTTTTATGAGGCAGCGGAGGCTAGTTATCATTCTTCTAAGCAGAAGTGGTTATTAAAAAAAATACGTATTCTTAAATTTAATTCTGAAATTAGAATATCGCAAATAATAAGAAAAGCTAGTCTATTACTTCGTTTAGCAGAAGGACCTGATTTCTTTGCCAGGCTCTCTCTGAATCCAGAGGATCTCAGCCTTCTAAGATTATCTAAGGAAATTGATTATCGGCGCAAGCAAGGTGTCCAGATTGTAGATTATGCTATAGAATTTCATTCACGACTTATTTTACCGATTACTTGCTCTTTACTTTGCTTTATTGGTGCCATTGGTGGTAGCTCTGGTCGAGGGCGGGGGGCTAGCTCATTTACTCGTTCTCTTTTTTTATGTACTATTGCTATTCTCATCTATTATTTTGGTTTTAGCTTCAGTTATAGTATCGCAAAATCAGGAGAGCTGAACCCTAGCTTCGCACCTTGGCTTCCCGTAATAATATATTTAATACTTTCAATTTACTTTATCAATAAAGCAAATTTTAAAAACTATCTAAAAAGGATAAAATTTTCATAGGCTCATCTGCCCCAGACATCTTCTATTTCTGCCCCAGGGTAGTTTAGTTCTTTCATATCTCCAAGGATTAAAAAATTATCCAATATAATGGAAAAATTACCATTTTTAAAATAGGAGCCTGCTTTAATCTTAAATCCTAAAAATTGATGTTGAGAGTCGCTTCTTACCAGCCGTCCCATCGGAAAGTGTACTTGAGGTAGCTTGATATGCAAACGTCGCCAGCCATGCCAATTAAGTTTCCCAGCAGATACTTCGACACGTTTATTTCGTGAATTTTGAAAAACTAAGATTAAATGATGAGGATAATTTTGGCTATGAACCCAGAGAGAAGCAGATAAAAGCCTCGCTCTCAAAAATATAGCTTTACGAGTTTTTAGATAAAGTTGCTCAGTTCTGGGTGTTTGAAAAGCATTCTGAATAAAAAGGCTTTTTTTGAAGCTCACTTTTTTATCTAAATACATTTTTATCATTTCGCTCTCGCGAAGGAATAAAGCTTTGCTCGCACCACTAGCAGGTGTTTTGGAGATATAGCGAATATCTACTAGCATATTCGATGGAGCATGTGCAATGTACTCAGGCATCTTTTCAAAAAATGCTCCCTTTAGTAGGCGGTACTGGTTATTTTTTTCTTTTAAGGCATTAGTGAATAGTTCCAAGTCTTTGCTCGGATTATATTTTGGAGTGATTTCTCTAGACAGTAATTCTTTCCTGAGAGGATCTAAGAATGACGCAAAAATAATAAGAAAAAGAGAGCAAAGAGCTACCAGAATGAATGAATTAGGTAGATACAAAAAATATTTCCGCATATTATTTTTTCGGTAATAATTTTATACTTAGAAATCTTTTTATTTTTTTATGGACCTTACTGTTAAAGATGAGATTTCGTTTTGACAGCCTTTCCCAAAGAAGGATGCGCTTTTTGCATCGCTCCAAATAAATCTCCTATGCCTGTTAAGACATTTTGGAATGAGTGAGAAAGATATTCTGTACCAGTATTTGGAGGACTAATAATTGTGACTAGCTTATTTTCAAAGTAAAATCGTAGCCCATAAGCATGTAAGTAACATCGATCTTCTTGGCGTGCCAAAGCAAAGGAAGCATAGCGACTATCTCCCAAAATAGGAGCTCCCAGGCTTTTCATCGCAACTCTAATCTGGTGGGTGCGTCCGCTTAAGGGTTGAAGTACATAGAGACGTAGTCCTATCCGTCTATTAGGAATAAGTACAGAAAAGAATTTGGTAATGGCAATATTTTTATTTTCATGTGTTAGCTGCCAGCTTCCTCCTCTACTAGGTTTCATTCCACCACTTACGGTTCCTTGCTTTTTTTTTGGTAATCTATCCGAAATAGCTATATAAATTTTTTCTAATTTACGATGCCTAAAAAGATTAGAAAAGAAATCAGCATTTTTACGTCCTTTGGCAAATATTAGTACCCCAGAACTAAGTTTATCTAAACGATGTACAGCAAAGAGATTTTCTTTTTTTGAATTAGAAGATTTTTGAGTGCTGTATTCTTTTTCGCGTATTAGGTTTAAGATGCCCTTTGCTGAATTAGAATCTTTATTATTATCATCATTATGAAAAGAAATGCCAGCTGCCTTATCCACGGCGAGGTAATGCGGAGTATCCGCTATAATCTTATATGGTGGAGATTCTTGCAACAGGACTAAGCTATATTTCGTCTGATTTAAGTAAGTTATTATTAATCTTAAGCTTATATTTGGTAGATAATTCTTTCTGTTTTTTCTTCTCCCAGTTCAGAAAAGAAGATTGCCTAAGCTCTCTGCGAAGCATTTCTTTAGCTACTTTAGTAGGCTGATTTTTAAATCGTGTTTTCTTTCCAGCTAGATAACGTTTTTGTACTTCAGCTTCATCTATCTTTGAATCTTTTCTTTCTTCTATATAATATATATCTTTTAATATTTTGTTGCGAATAAGTTGATCTATAAATTTATATACTTCATTAGTTTCAAAGGTTTTGAATTCATTTACTTTTTCTAGTAAGGCTAAGGGAATAAGTAAGCCATTAAGAATTTGTAATTCTTTCTCTACACCTTTTATTTTTTGCTTAACAACAGTACCAGCATTATTATTTATAATCTCGATTTTCGCTTTTAAATCACGATAGAGAAATTTTTTGCCATCCAATGTGTAGAGTAAAGAATCATTGCTAAGCTTTTGCTTTGATTTCTTAGCATCTTTATTGGCATTGGCTAGGCTAAAGTTTTTGAATTCTTCGCTCAAGCTAAAATTATTGCTTTCACGTAATTGGCTTATTTTATGTTGAAGATAACTCTGCTTAGCTTGTTTTATAAAACGCTCGCTTTTTTGTTTTGCTAAGTTTTCCATTTTGTCTTGCTCAAATAATTGAGAAAGTTTTTTTCTTTCTGGGTCATTTTTAGGTAATTTATTAATGTATTTTCTGCTTACACGAGCAAGCTTACGGTAAAAACTTTCTAATTTATCTTGGATATCATCTTCATCTATAGAATATTTTTTGGCAATTCGTATAATCCATATAAAGGGACCTTGATCGATTTTGATAAATTTACCAGGTTTGGATTTATTCAGTTTTTCTATAAAATCATGAAAAGAGCTTCTTCCACAAGAAGTACAAATAGGTTCTAAATATCCGCCTTGTAGTTTATAACTAGGGTTTTCACTACGCTGATAAATTTTTTCTATTACATCATTATCACTTATTTTATCTGAATTCAATTCAATAATAAGCTCGTCAGCTTCCTTATCTTTTTCTTTAGTATCCTTCTCATCTTTTTTAAGGAAGAGTACTTGTGTTTCTATAAACTTATATTCTAAATCTTGATCTAAGTTGCGCAAATAAAGTTCATATGCCGTTAATTTTACCCTCTCTTTTAACAGAAAGGATAGTTCTTTATACAAATCACTTTTGATAAGGCTATCAGTATCAATATCATGAGCAATTAATTTAGAGAATAAGTAAGATTTGACTAATTGTTGCTGTTCTTCGGTGCTGGGATTACGACCTTGAAGGCGTTGCGCTTGAAGCTGCACTATCCAGCGTAGCTGCTTCCGAACAAAAGTGCCTTTTTTA
>JABAAI010000109.1 GCA_014238825.1 Leptospirales bacterium | reverse complement strand
TGGAAATAGAACCAATCCTAACGCCGCTACTAACTAATACTTGATTTTGAAATACTCTTGATAGCGTTTTAGTTCTTTAATCAAGTTAATACCAGAGTAGGTATAGGAAAATATACTAAAGGCTGACTTGTCTTTTAGCTCTTGCTCATTGTTTTGTGGTGGTTTCCCGACTAAGCTAAGTAATGGAGCAGATATTTTATTATCATCCAAACGAGCAATTTCTTCATAAAGTTTTTTATTAAAATTATCTATATAATCACTATGCTCATTATTATTCTTAGAAGATAATAAGTCATCACCGCAAAGACTAATAATCGTAGATCTATATTCTTTTTGAATATGAAATATAACTTTATCTACATCTTCGGATAGAGCGGTCGCCATGGCTCCTACACTAGACTCTTCTATGATAGAATAACCTAGGCACGAAAAAAAGTTACGGGCTAACTTTAGCTTTTGCTCACTCAGCTTAACATTTCCAAAAGAAAGCAAAATTACTTGAGGAGCAAGCTTTCCTTTCTTTATATGTTTAATTGTAGCAAGACGTAATTTTGCAAACTCTTGATCTATGCTTATAGCAACTAGAGGAGTGACTTGCTCCTTTCTTTTTATAATACCAAGCTTAGATTTAGGAGGTGCTAATAACTCATCAGAAAAATCGTCTGGAAAATCCTCAGTATAAGGTGGAGGGAATTGATTAGTACCTATAACAGTAATCTTTGAACTTGCCACTTGCTCTAGTTTCTTTTTACTAATACTTTTTATCTTCTCTGCTAGCTTAGAATTTCTAATCATTTTAAGAAGACCCCCCTCCTGCTCAACTTCCTGAAAATAAGCCCAAGCCTTCTTGGCAATCAAATCGCTAAGGTTTTCTAAATAATATGAACCAGCAGCAGGATCAATTACTTTATCAAAATAAGATTCGTAACGATGAATTAATTGCATAGAACAAGCAAGTCTTTCTCCTCTCTCATTATCCATAGCAGGCCTAAACTTTTTATTTTGATTATTGATATTGTATGGATTAGCACTAAAACTATCACAAGTACCAATAATGGCAGCCATACTTTCTGTGCTACCTCGCAAAACATTACTATACGAATCAAAGATAGTTTTGTTGTACAAACTAGAACTCCCATGAATATGAATTTCTAAAAGCGAAGAATCTTCTTCTATGTTGGGATTATAGGCTCGAACTAGTTGAGGCCAAAGAATTCTCATCGCACGAAAACGAGCAATCTCCAAAAGATAGGATGAAGAAATACTCATCTGAAACCAAAGCCTTGGCAAAAGCTTCTCAAAAGAAATAGGCGATACTTTAGAATTATTTTTAGCTGTCATCATTACTAAAAGTTCGTGAGCACTGGCAAGCATAAGACCTAGACTTTCAATAGGACCTACGCCACAATTATGAAAAACAGTATCAGAAATACGAAGACAACGCGTTTGTGGTAACTCTTGACTACAATAATCGACTAAGCTTCTCATCATAGAAAAGCTATCCTCTAAACTATAAGTTAAATAACCTTGTTTCAACCAAATATCAAAAAGATCATAGTCTAGATGGCCATGAAAATCATTTTTAGAGCTATTTTTTTCTTTGATTTGCTGAACTATAAGTGGAGCAATTTTTTGTTCTAGTACTTTTATATCTGAACGAAAGTGTATCTTTTTTTTATTCAAATCTATATCTCTTAGAAGCTCTTGCATATCTTTAGCCTTACTAATTTCACAAACATTCTTATCTCTAGTATGCTCTGTATCATTTTCCATGTCACTATCAACAACAAAGCAAACACCATCTGCGCCTGCTTCAAAAAGTTTCCGGGCTTTGACATTGCTAGCACTCGCCTTAGCCTCATTTACATCCTGACGAATTTCCCACCGTGGAGAAGCTAAACTCTTTCTCTTTTTGATATGAGATGACATTAAATCAAAGTCAGCTGCTTCTGTTTTACCGATTGAATTATTATTATCAGCACGATAATAAGGAGATACTTTTAGACCCTCATCCACTTGCCAAAGCAGTGTACTCTCGTAATCACGGCCTTTTAAATCCTTTTGTATTTGTTCTTCCCAATCCTTTGTTGAAATAGGAGGGAATTCATTAAATAATTTTTTAGACAGCTTTTTAGAAGATGATTTTTCTTTTTTATTTGAAGTCTCTGAAGACATATAATTAAAACAAAAATACTATGCGGTATTTTATCGTCGCCTTCTTCTTCTTGTATCTGTTCCAGCGCCTCTGCTAGCTTTTTCTGTTCTAGTGCTTCTATTAGCGCTCTCTGTTCTAGCACTTTTATCATCTCTCTCTGTTCTAGTGCTTCTATCATCTCTCTCTGTTTTAGCACTTCTATTAGCTCTCTCTGTTCTAGTGCTTCTATTAGCTCTCTCTGTTCCAGTGCTTCTATTAGCTCTCTCTGTTCCAGTGCTTCTATCATCTCTCTCTGTTTTAGTGCTTCTATTAGCTCTCTCTGTTCTAGTGCTTCTATTAGCGCTCTCTGTTCTAGCACTTCTATTAGCTCTCTCTGTTCCAGTGCTTCTATCATCTCTCTCTGTTTT
>JABAAI010000108.1 GCA_014238825.1 Leptospirales bacterium | reverse complement strand
ATAAGTAGCTGGGATACTTCTAGTGTCACAAATATGAGTAATATATTTAGCGGTGCTGCTGTATTTAACCAAGATATAAGTAGCTGGGATACCTCAAGTGTCACAACTATGAGTGGCATGTTTAGCGATGCCGCCGCATTTAATAACGGAGGTGAAGCTTTTGCTGAAGCGACAGATGCTTGGAATACCTCAAGTGTCACAGATATGAGTAGCATGTTCCAAAATGCCGCTCTCTTTAACCAAGACATAAGTAACTGGACAGTCAATAAAGTAACAAACATGAATGATATGTTTAATGGTGCTGCTGTCTTTGATCAAAAGATAAATACTTGGACGCTCAGTACTGATCCAAAGCCTACGGGTGCTCGGTTTAGTGATGGTACTACATCAACTTGGGAGACTGGCGAAAAACCAATGTTTTAATTGATAACAAAAAACTCTGATAATCACTTCACTTTTTATCAGAATTACAGTTCACTATCCCAAGACCTATAATAAGTTAGGTCTTGGGATAAATAATAACCTTACTAGTTAAGCAAAATCGCTATTGTATAGCGACAGTCGCAATATTTATTCTAAGTTCTCGATGACTACATTTTAATATTTTTTTCTTGCCTATAAATATATTGAATATTATTATGACCGCTAGTCTAGTATTTTCTAGACTAAAATCAAAAATTTGGAGATGAATATTTATGAATCTAATTGATATAACAAAAGGATTAGTAAAAAATTCTAAGAATTGGTTTAGAATATCTGTGGTAGGTTTAGCCTGCCTATTTTTCACATTACCTTCGAGTGTTATGGCACAAGAAAATTATGAAGATGACGAATCTGGTGACGAATCTAGTATAGAACTTAACGCTAGTTTTGTTTCTAACTACGTTTGGAGAGGCGAGAACATCTTTGGTGCTAGAGCTGACCAAACTGGTAAGCTACCAACTGCAACGACAGGCTATGCTGCTTTCCAGCCTAACGTTACTTTTTATCAACCTGGTGGTTGGTATTTTGACATTTGGGCATCTTATGCTATGGGTCATCGTAATGACGTAGATGCTAATGAAGATGGGACTATTGATCTAGATGGAGAAGCAAATGGCTTACAGCGTTCAGATGAGGTCAACTACACAATAGGTCATGAGCAAGAAACAAGGATAGGAACGGTAGGCTTTGGAGTACTCCATTATATCTATCCAAAACTCAATCCAAGAGTCACTACCTTTGCAACTGATCCGAACACTGGCGACCTTTTTCTAGATAGTGATGGTAATCCTTATATAGGTAGTGCTACGGAGGTTAAAACTTTCCCAGACACAGAGATCTTTTTTAGTTATTCTCCACCTGGTGAATATACTTCTGGGATTTATGTGAATCTATTTTCTGCTCTTATTGCTGAGTATGAATATTATCAAATTGGCTATGCCTATGATTTTGAACTTGGAGAATCTCTTAATCTCAACTTTGATATAGCTCTTGGCTACCAAATTAGTCAGGATGCAATCTCAGAAGAAATTGGCACATATGGTTACGTTGTACAAAAATCAGGGTTAAAAGATACAACTATGACTATAGGTATAGACACCCATGGTTTTAATGTTGGGATTGGTGTTGCTGTACGCGGTCAATCTGAATTCTACGATTATGAGGGAGATAAGACTGACTTTCAAGTTACAGACCCAGAATCTGAAACTAATGAGTTAGAAGATTTACCTAGAGCTCTTTATTGGTTGTACCTAGGTTATTCACACGAGCTATAATTTTATAGACAGTATTGTTATCTAATACTAACTATAAATAATCATGTTAATCTTGCTATAAGACGGCTTCACGCTATCTTATAGCAAGTATTGTTTTTATACACCCCCTCTTCCTTTTTATACAATGTCGTTAAATTTTTTTACTATTTTTTTATATCTCTTATTTTTTTTTCAATATCTAAAAAAGCCTAAAACGGCTCTAAATCCATGTTTCAAGCCATTTTAAGCCTTTCTCTACCTAAGCATGACTATACAAAAAGATACTATACAAAAAAATAGCATTTTTTTGTTGAAAAACACTTGACAAATTATAAGTATAATTGTATGTTCATAATTGCTTTGGCGTGATTGTAGGTTTTTTTTCACATTAGCATAGTATTATGTCTAGTGATAAAAGCCCTCCCGCTTTGCGGACCTAAGACGCGACCTAAGGCGAATGCTTGTTGCCTAGCAGTATATAAAATATTCTATAATACTGCTAGGCTTTGATTAGGAAAAGGAGGATGAAAAAATGATTGTAAGAAAAATTGACAATGCTGTCTTTCAAAGACCAAAAAGGAACGCCCTACAAGGTAGAGCTTTTCATTTTGAGTCTAAGAAAAATAGCAAGGATTTTGAGCAGCATCTAATCGATGCCTTTGGTGGAGAAGTTGTCAAAAAAAGCAATGGCTATTCCTCTACACAAAGTCATAGACTAAGTCCAAAGCTAAGTACTTTGATGCAAGAAAACCTTATTCGTTTGAGTTAGGTCTTTGGCTTTAGTCTAGAGAGTTCATGAATTGTAATCGAGACTTCTCTTTAAGATAT
>JABAAI010000107.1 GCA_014238825.1 Leptospirales bacterium | reverse complement strand
TACTTGCATCCTCTTGCGGAGTGCCATAACGATTGTCACGCCGGATTAGGTAACTCCTATTCATCCTCTTCTGTAGGCTATGACGTGGCAAGCTCCGAAACGTAGATACCTCGATTATCTTTTCATTCCTAAAAAAAATGTGGATAATTCGAAAACGGCGACCAACAGAGCGACTATTAGCAAAAATACTTCTTATCTTTTCTGGTGTGGCAGAGGTAACAATATCATAATCCTTTGGCCGTTGCTTCAATATCATATCACGGACACAACCTCCTACAAGATAAGCCCTATAGCCATGACTATTTAGACGGTGGATGACCTTTAGAGCGTCAATATCCATCCTGTCTCTGGATAAGCCGTGGGTCCCTTTATAGATCCGCTTACCTCGAGGATATAGTAATATTTTCTCTGAGCTGATTTGTCTTTGAAATATAGCACGAATGAAGTTTATAATCATCAATATGAGTATGATTATCAAAATACCATCTATTTTTACAAGTAAAATAGCTCCAATCCGCTAGAACATTTATAAAAATGATACTTTTCCAGAGCTATTTAAAGAAACTCTAGTAAATAAGTCAGAGGTGTCTTTAAGTTTATCAAATTTAAGGAAGGTACGCTTGCATTTAAAGTATGTATTTATAACGATGGTTTCGTTGTTTTTTCATGAGTAAGGCATTTTGCCTGTATTATAATGCGACATAATATAAACCCCACTAGTTTTTCTGCTCATAGTTTAGCTGATTTAAAAAAGACTCAAAATGATTCTATGTGTTCCCTCGCTCTAGATTATTGGCAAGAGTGTAAGCATTACTTACGAATCCATATCCCTAATTGTTTGTATCAGACCATAATAGAACCTCTAGTTCTAAATATTATCAGCACTAAAGATATTCAAAACCAAGCACCGCCACTAGAACTTGAGTTTATCGCCCCTGAGTACAAAATAGCACAACGTGTTTCCGAACGCTACTTAGCTATGATTCAAGATTTTTTTCATAACACTCCATTAGCAGGACAGATAATATTCAAAATACAAAATACAACGCGTTCTCTAAAGCAGGAGGCAAGCAATCAGACTAGAACCACTATCAAATGGAGAGATAATTCTCAAAATAAAATCGATATGAGACCTAGTCTTCTTTCTCAAACACAGGAAAAAATTATTCAGAATAAAATCAATCTCTTAGGACAAATAAGCACAATAAAACAAGTCCATCCAGTTCATGCTGATAATCTAAACACTAGTAAAGCTCCGATGAAAATAATAAAAGAAGATAAAACACTAGAAATAATAAATCATAAGACGGAGCACAAAATAGATTACAAAATCCTTTTTAAGAATGTAAATTTTTGTATCCCAGAAGTTAATCAACAACAAGTGCAACAACTATTTCATAAAAAAGGTATTATCAGCTATATCTCAGGTTCCGCTGGGAGTGGAAAAAGCACAATTGCAAGTATCGTGGCACAGTATAAAGAAAAATCAGGTCTGCGGAGTCGAGTGCTTAGATTTCAAAGTTTTGTTAGCGACCTAGTAAATGTCGCCCAAAGTCGTGACAGTAATAGCTGGCGTAAGAGAATGCAAAGCTATGACTGTCTTATCCTAGATGATTTTCAGTACATCAAGCCAAAGGCTATTCGATCTCAAGAAGAAATATCGTATCTCATTGATGATTATATTGAAAAATCAAAATTGATAATCTTCTGTGCCGACAAGCCTATCGAGAACTTATCTTTGACGCCTTCCTTATATTCCCGCCTTAAAGCAGGCTATAATATTTCCCTTTCCTCTCCTAGGCAAAGTGAAAGGAGAGACATCTTAAAAAATGAATTAACTAATATAAAATTTTCTATAGAGAACAAGTATCTTGATTATTTAAGTAGCTATATAACCAGAGATATGCGTAGCCTGAAAACTGCTGCAAGAAGGTTAAAAGAACTTTATACTTTCCATCCTGATAGTATTCAAAAAAACATAGATACCCTTCTTATTGATAGGACTTGTGGTGATTTATATTATAAATTCACAGAGCTAAGTGCTGATGATATCCTAAAGGCAGTTTCTGCTTTTTATAACATTAGCCCTAAAGCCCTACAAGGCCCATCACGAGATAGAAAATATACTGTTGCTCGCCATCTAGTAGCTTACCTCTGTGTTAATAATCTTAAAATGTCACTCAAAGATACGGCTCAGGTAATTGGGCGTAGCGACCATAGCTCAGTAATCTATGCTAGAAACAAAGTTGCTAAGCTAATGCAAAATGATCTTTTTTTTAGAAGACAAATCCAAGAAGTTCTCAAAAAAGTACAAACGGAGTGGTGATGGTCATCGAATGAATGAAAAAAAACAAAAGAATATTATTTTAAAAAATAAGCATTATCTATATGAGCAATCAGTACAAAACGTTGAATTTGAACTAGGCATTATTAAAAGATTTTACCGTAAATATTACAAAAAAAAAGCTATTTTTATAAAAGAAGATTTCTGTGGGACAATGGCACTCAGTTGTGCTTGGGTAAGCAATAATAAAAATCACAAGGCCCTCGCCGTAGATTTAGATGACAAGACTCTCTCGTGGGGACGAAAACATAATGTATTGCAATTAACTAAAGAAGAGCAAGACAGGCTCCAAATTATTCAGGCAAATGTACT
>JABAAI010000106.1 GCA_014238825.1 Leptospirales bacterium | reverse complement strand
TTATTTTTATATCTAATGTACTCATTGGCCTTCATAGCATAGGAAAGAAGACTTTTCTAAAAAAGTTTCCAAATTATAAATTATAATAGATGACAGTCTAATTTAGCTAAATACTCTGACCATAGTTGTTTTAAATCAATTTGAGTTTGTAGCTCCTATCTCATTATTATGCTTAACAAAAAACTTGCTTTGAAATTTTTACTTTTTTTTTGTCTTTTTACTTTTTTACTGAGTCATAGTCTTTTTGCTCAGCAAGAGCAAAAAACAGGAATAATTACGGCTGATGACACAGATGACGATACACTTGGTTATTGGCATGAGCATTTTGGAGTACGTGCAGGTATTACCTATACCTACGGTCTGGATAAACTTAGCAGTCGTTCCTATACTTATGCCAGCCTACAATGGAAAGATGATTTTGATTGGATTAGCTTTAATGTAGAGGGTCTAGCTTCCAGAAGGGATTTTCGCTATGCCTTAACTTTTAGTTTGAAGGATAATAAGGCCTTAGATAAGAACATTCAAGGTAGTTATGGTAAATTTATTGATACTACTACTGGTACACCACCAGGTACACCAGTATCTGTTGATATGATTTGTTCAGATGATGCCAGTCTCTTGGGAACTGATATTTCGGACGAAGCTAATGCTATAAGGTTTGCCTGCTTGAATAGAGCGAGGTTTCTTCAAGACCTAAATATCGATTTAAAAATTTCAGATGATGAATTTATTTGGCGAGAGGCTCATCTTAAATTTAATATTGGAGAAGAACTTGAAATTTTACTTGGTTGGCATACAATAGTCTGGGGGCAACATGAATTTATTTCTCCGGTAGACTTTGTGCTTCCTTTTCGTTTGGGTTCCTCAGGGTTTTCTCTTGGTAAAGCAGAGAGTCGAAATCCACAACAGGCAGCCATTCTCTATTATTTCCCTGTCCCTTGGGTTGAACTTCAAGCTTATTTTTTCCCTGATTTGGGTATTGATAGTGCCTTTCTTGATAGCATCGCTCAAGGAGCAACTCTAGACAATGATGGCGTTAATTATAGGATAGATGATTTTCATCATCCTGAAGGTAGTGATAAATATCGTTATGCTGCTCGGGCCTTATTTTACTTAGACAAACTTACGATTGGTTTTACTTATTATGAGGGTTTTTTCCAATTTGATGCGGATAGGAATCTGAGTTTAACCCTAGGTGAGGATGGGAATTATTTTATTGAAGGGAGTCCAAGCTTACAGCCAATTAAGGTGTATGGTATAGAGATTGCCTATCCAGTTGATAAATGGGTTTATAAGATTGATGCCAGCTCTTTTAAAATAAAACAAGATTTATTTTTAGAGGTTGAGGAGTATAACAATCAACTTAGTAATTACATAGAAAAAGATGAATTCTTTGATGCCAAGGGAGTCTATGTTGATTGGATCTTAAATCAGAATAATGGAAGAATGTTCATTGATGAAACCTTAGTGATAGCAACTTTTGGTGTAGATGCCAATTTAGATAATTGGTTACTAAACTTGGGCATACTTACTTTTTATAGTAAGAAGTCAGCTAATGCCGAAAGGGGTGAGGAACTATATACGGCAACCTTTCCTCCAGAAGAAGGGATATTTGCAGATACTTCTATAAGTTTTATTCCTACCATAAATCTAGCTTATTACTTGGATGATGAAAAAAAAGATGCCTTAGGCCTAGCATTTGGTCTACTTAATACGGGCTTTGGTTTTGTTGCCTATATCACTCAGGATTACTTTGAATTCCTGCGAGTGGGCTTATCCATAGAATATTTAGGATTATTTAGTAATGGTCTTGTACAGGAAGAGGGCTATGAGCTGGAAAGTCCAGCCTACCCTGGCATAGGCTTCCTAGTCGATTACAAGTTATAAATATTTATAGATATAACTACAGATATTATAGCTATAGCTATTGTAGGATTTGCTCTTGTTAAACTAGACCTGTTTGCAAATATATTTTCTTATAATGTCTTACATAAAATCGTCCTCTCAAGAAAATAGTTGGAGTAATTTCACTTTTTTATTTCATGCGAATCAGTTACGAAGTTTGCTATCTTTTTTAATAAAGAAATTATCTTTAGTATCCGATGGCTCCGGTAATTCTAATAATTCCGATAATTATTTTCCAATAAAAATAAATGGTTTCGCTAATATCCCAAAGCAAGGGCCAGTCATTATTTTTTTTACTGATCAAAATTATCTGAATTATTATATACATTTTTTACTTCAATTTGTTTATAATGATCGAAGACAGACTTTTCTCGTAAATGAGGATAGATATAGCTTAGCAGAAAAGCTAGAGTATTTTCTCTTTGATGAAGCTTCTCCATTTAAGCTATCTAGCTTTCCCTACTTAGAAGGAACAATGGGTTTTATTAAAACAAATATTACTTCAGTTTCTGTGTGGCTGGAAAAACAGCTCTTAGAATTGGGACTGCAAAATCTAGAAGCAGATTTTTGGAGAGCTTCTAGTACCTCTCAATCAGGTCAATCAGGAACTTTGAATGTAGATTTTGAGAAACTGTATAGCAAAACAAATGATAAATTAAAATCTCAAAGTTGTGAGCTTAGTAAATACATAAGCTATCTTGAAAAAAACCTTCGTAAGTTATTAGAAAAAGACTGCCTTTTATCAACTTTCATTAATTTA
>JABAAI010000105.1 GCA_014238825.1 Leptospirales bacterium | reverse complement strand
TTGATTATAGAAATTAGGTACAATAAGATGTATTCCCTTTGAAAAGAGATGCTTGTGCAGTGTACTTTGTTTGCTTAGTTGATTGTAATTGTCTGTATATGGACCACAAGCATTAATCAAGACTTTTGAACGTATTTTAAAGCTAGCCTGCCTTGGTTTAGTTTTATCTTTTACGGTAGTTATCCATCCTTTTTGATTGTACTTTGAGCCTAAGGCTTCTATATAATTGCTAAGAACTCCACCATTTTCTAGAGCAGACTTAATAAAATTCAACACGAAGCGAGCGTCATTTTCAATCAAAAAAGCGTCTGAAAATTCAAAGCCTCCATTACTAATATCAACATTCAAAGCAGGTACCTTCTCTTTGATTTTAGAGCGTCGTAGATATTTTGGAGGACGTGTAAAACAATTACCTAAAAGCCAATATAATATTGTAGCCATGTATATTACAAAAGGATGGAATTTATGTTTTTTTTCAATCATAGCAAGGAATCTTACTTCTTGTACATTTGAAGGGAATAGTTTCATAAGAAGATTTCGTGACTTGCAGAGAGATCTTACTAAAGATAATTCTAAACTTTGCAGGTACTTAATACCGCCCCAGATTAAATTTGAAGATTCTTGACTAGAGAATGACGCAAAATCATTTTTTTCTACTAGGGCCACCGATACTCCTTGCTTGCTAAGACTTGCGGCACAAACAGCGCCATTTATGCCACCTCCTATAATGAGTACATCAAAATAACTTTGTCTTAATTGGCTTATTTGTTTGTCTCTTAAATTCATATTACAATTCTAATTTTAAGCTCTTTTTATTAAAGTTTTTTTAAAATACTTGCTTATAATTATTAAAAAAGAATTATGACCTTAATCGTTGGTTTGTTCTATAATCTATGCTGAAAAAAGTTGTTTCAAAAGGAAATAAGACTGTATCAAAAGCGAAGACAAAAGGTGCTAAAAAAGTAGCAACATCAACATCGTCTAAAGCTGTAAAGTCTAAAAGTCAAGAAAAGCTAAGAAAAAAGAGCAAATTCAAGGTAGGAGATTATCTTATCTATCCTATACATGGTGTGGGGAGGATCACTGCCGTTTCTATGCAAAAAGTACTTGGAAAATCTCAACATTACTATGAAATGGAAATTCAAAATAATAAGATGAAAGTTATGGTGCCTGTTGAAAATGCTAGTAGTATTGGATTACGCTCCATTATTGCAAAGAAAGAAGTTAAAAAAGTGGTTCTCCTTTTAAAAGAAGAAGGAGGAGAGATAGAAGAAGACTGGAAGCTACGCTACCAAAATAATATGAATAAGATTAAATCAGGTAGTATTTATTCCGTAGCTGAAGTTTGTAGAGATTTGTACAGACGAGCGTGTGCAAGGGAACTTTCTTTAATGGAACGTAGATTGTATGAGTCTGCCTATAAGCTGATTTCTAGTGAAGTTGCATTGAGTAATGAACTGAGTATAGAAGAAGCTGGTAATATGATATCAGAAGTATTAGCAGGTTAATTTATATGGATGTTTGTAAAAATCTCATGCTTGAAAAAAGGTTAGAAATATTGCCCTGGTGCTTTTTGTGCTTAGGATATAATTACAAAAAGCTCAAAAATAAAAAGTATTTTAGATCTAATTCTAAGATGCAAATTAATAAATATAAGATGGTAATTAAATATGGAACATATATATCGTTTTGGTGCAGCTACTTTGCTAGCTGCTTTAGTTGTCCTAGGAGCGAGTCAAGACTCAGCTTCTTTGGGGATGGAAATTTTGGTTTTGCCTTTAGTGGCTTTCTTTCTAAGTCTTTTCATCCTATATCGTGCTAAGATAATTCCTAGCTTGAAAGGTCGTCGGCTTTTGGGCTTGGCGTGGGGATTTTTGGTTGCTTTATTAGCATCCTATCTTTTGCACTCTGTTGCTGTAGATTTTAAAATCCAGAGCATTGCACTTGTCATATTAATATATGGCTCTTGCTTACTGTTCTTTATTTCTATAGGGATTGCTGTACCTTTATTTAGGGGTTCTACTGGTAGTGGATCTGGTGATTCAGAAGATGAACTGCCACGAGATAGGGTTCGTCCTAAGCTTTTGGACACATCGGTAATTATTGACGGTCGCATTATGGATATTGCCGAGACAAAATTTGTTGAGGGACCATTTGTCATCCCAAATTATGTCCTTAGAGAGATTCAGCTGATTAGCGATTCGTCGGATTCTATTAAACGTAATCGTGGACGGAGGGGCTTAGATATGCTCAATAAACTTCAGCAAAGGAAGGACATCGAGGTAAAAATATCTTATAGAGACTATACGGATATACGAGAAGTGGATGCGAAACTTACCCGCATGGCCAGAGAGATAGATGCATATTTAGTAACAAATGACTTTAATTTAAATAAAGTAGCAGCATTACAAAAAGTTGAAGTGCTCAATTTGAATACCTTAACCAACGCTCTGAAACCTGCCGTTTTACCGGGAGAAATTATGCGAATAGACATACTCAAGGAAGGAAAAGATGAGAACCAAGGTATTGGGTATATGGAAGATGGTACAATGGTTGTAGTGGAAGAAGGAGCACCTCTGCTAGGTAAGTGTGCTGAAGTTTCTGTTAGCTCTGTAAGACAAACCACTGCGGGTACGATGATTTTTACTAAAGCCCAAAGTGTAATTGAAGAAACACCAAGTGAAAATGCTTCTAGTGGTGATGGGAATCACGAT
>JABAAI010000104.1 GCA_014238825.1 Leptospirales bacterium | reverse complement strand
ATCAAATTTAAACGCTAATCCTAAGAATATCCTAAACAGTTACAAGGGAGGAGAATATTACTTTAGAATTGAAAATTACCAAAAAGCACACCTCTATTTTCTTATGACTATTAAAAAGCAAAGTAATCCACATAAAAAACTTTCAAGAAATAAGAAGAGTAAAAGAAAAAAGGCTATGTATAATCTTGCTGTTTGCTCGATGCACTTAGATAAATATGCGCGGGCTGTCTCAGAATGGAACTCTTATCTCTCTAAAAATAATTCTCAAAAAAACACAAAGGCTTATATTTCAGCTCGTTATTATCGAGGCTTGAGTAACTTCTATCGAGGTAATAAAAAGAGAGCGCAAGGAGACCTTGTCTATGCCAGTAAATATTTAGAAGATATTGAAGAAAGAAAAATGGCTGAAATGATTCTGGAGATGATTTTTTGACTTTAAATAATTATACAAATTTTATTCAAGCTCATATTTCTAAAATGAAGGGCTATACCCCAGGTGTACAGCCACGCTGGGAAGAAGAAAAGAAAAATAAAATAATTAAACTAAACACAAATGAAAACCCATTCCCTCCCAGCAAATTAGTAATCTCTGCCTTAAAAAATGCTATCAAAAAAAATCGGATGCATCTATATCCAGACTCTAGTTCCTTAAAACTTAGGCAAGCCATTGGACAAAGCTATGATTTGAGTGAAGATTGTGTCTTAATAGGAAACGGTTCGGATGAGTTATTGTCTATCCTATTTCGAGCAGTGCTTGCTAGTGGAGATGCTATAGCTCAGCCCTACCCAAGCTATAGTCTTTATCCAATTATAGCAGAGAGCCTAGCTGCAAAATCTATAAATGTTCCTCTTATGAAAAATTGGCATATTAACTTTCAAAAATTATTAGAAGAAACAAAATCTAGAAAATCAAAAGTAAAAATAGTCGTCTTTGCCAACCCCAATGCCCCAACTGGTATTGCTGAATCTATAGATGAAATCATCTCTTTTATCAAGGCCAATCCTGTTATTAGTTTTGTTGATGAAGCCTACGCTCCATTTTGGAAAGACAGTCTAGCGTCTTACATTCCAAAACTACAAGGCCTAGTTGTTTGTGGGAGTTTTAGCAAAGCTTTTAGTCTTGCAGGGCAACGCATAGGTTATCTTTTAGCCCATCCTAAAATAATCAAAGATCTCAACAAGATTAGAGACTCTTATAACATAAGTTATCTAGCTCAAGAGATGGCCTTGGCTGCTTGGCAGGATAAAAAAGAATTTCAAAAACGAATTAAAATAATCTGTATGCGTCGCGAAGCGCTTATTAGAGAGCTTGATAAACTAGGATTTGAAACACTTGAAGCTGCTGCTAATTTTATTTTTACAAAACCTCCGAAACATATGTTTACCGCAAACACCTATGGCCAAATATTAGCAAAACATCGAATACTTATCCGCCACTTCCCTCGACCTAGTCGCATTTCTAATTATGTACGCATAAGCATCGGGACAGCTAGCGATATGAAAAAACTAATCAAATGCACCAAGAGCTTATCTAGATTCAAGATAGGCAGCTTCTAGAGCGCGATTAATTCGTAATGTAATAATTTGAAGCAGGCGTTTACTAGCTTGAGTTTCTGTTTCACGAGCACCTTCTGTATCTGAATAATAGACACGCGCACTAAAGTCTTTCAACAAAAGAGTTTGATTATCTTTCTTACTTAGACGTACTCTACAAATCATTAGCAAATCATAATGATTACTTGATTGACCCAAGCGACTATAAAACCGTGGTTTTTTTTGATAGGAACGAATTTCTGCTTCTAGCCAAAGATTCGCTTTTGCTCTATCCTTGGCTAAATAAAAATTTGCTCTCCTATTTAACTCCCTTCTCACAGCCTTATTTAAGCGACTATTGATTTGTGACTTGTAGCTATAATTAGTAAATTGATGTAAATATAAATTGCGAGATTCTCTAGGATAAGCATCCAATCGATGGGGAAGCTTGCACCGTACTAAAAATAGCGATTGTAATCCAAATAATAAAAGGACAGTAATTATACTAAGATTTTTTTTTATTGGATTATTAGCATGCTCAATTCTCATTCATACACATAATTCTTTTTCTACCCAATTATAACCATCTTTTTCCAATCTCTCAGACAAACTTTTATCTCCACTTTTAACAATACGCCCGTTTATAAAAATATGAACTCTATCTATATTTAGGTATTCTATAAGTCTTTGATAATGAGTAATCAAAAGAAAAGAGCGCTTTGAATCACTATCTCCTTCAATCCTATCTGCGATCAAACGCAGCCCATCTATATCCAAACCAGAATCTATTTCATCTAAAATTGCAAGACGAGGTTGAAGCAAGGCAAGCTGTAATATTTCTGCCCTTTTCTTCTCTCCACCAGAAAAACCATCGTTTATATACCTACCGGCAAATTTAGAATCCATTCCCAAACTATCTAAAGCATTAAGTAACTTTTTACGAAACTCACGTATCGGTAGCTCTTTCTCTTGCGAACTTTTTAAAGCACTTCTCAGAAAATTATTTACTGTCACTCCAGGGATAGCAGTAGGATGTTGAAATGAGAGAAAGATACCATGCCGAGCTCGTTTTTCTGTCGGCCAGTCTAAGATAGATTCTCCATTTAATAAAATATCACCTGAATCTATCTTATAGCGCGGGTGTCCCAAAACAGCATAAGAAAGAGTGCTCTTACCAGATCCATTGGGTCCCATGATAACATGG
>JABAAI010000103.1 GCA_014238825.1 Leptospirales bacterium | reverse complement strand
ATAGGAATACCATTTTTCATAACCGGTGTTTTGGGAGAACGTTTACCACGTTCTGGAATTTGGCAGATTATTATAAAGTACCTTATCTCTCTGGCCGTAGCTATGTCGGCTATTTATCAGCTTCATAAGGGCTTTAAAGTTATAGGATGGAGTGATGAATTTATCTTAATGATATTTGGAGGAATGCTCCTAAGCTTTCTTATAGTTATCACTGCTTGGCGATTTATAATTCCAGAGAAAGCACTAAGCAAACGTCGTAATCAAGTTAAGTGCTATTTTATGCTATTGGCTATTGGTTTTAGTTCTCTTCTAATTATAGATTATTTTCAAATAGGTTTTGCTAATGTTCTAAAGAATCATAAAAATGAGGGTGATAAAGCTGGTGATTTAATAGAAGATTATGAAGATATAGGATCCTTGCGTTTTTATCGCAAAAAAAGCATTGCTTACAAGATAGCTCAACAAAATAAACAAGCGATTTTTATTGATTTCTATGCTGAATGGTGTGCTAATTGCAAGGCCTTTACAGAAATGATTAAAAATAATCAAAAACTAAAAAATGCTCTTAAAGAAGCTGTCCTACTAAAGATTACTGATACAGATCCTGATTTTAGTGAATTTGAAAATGATCTTCGATTCCCTGAGCTCAAAGTTGGATTACCATTTTTTGTTGTACTAGATTATAGAGGCGAAGTACGCTGGAAAAGTACTAACTACAAAGATATTTCCGGAATACAAAAAGCCATTGCTGAAAGTCATTAGCACTAAGAATACAGAGATGATAGAAGATGAAAAAAAACATAAAGCAAGTATAGAAACACTAAAAGCGTATAATTACCAGCTACCAGAATCTTTAATCGCCTCTTACCCTCATACAGAACGCTCTAAATCTCGTCTCTTAGTTTATCAAATGAATAAAGCCACTGGCAAGGCTATGATTCTAAATAAGCAATTCTGTGATTTACCCTATTTCTTAAAAGAAAATGATTTGCTTATTTATAATGATACACGTGTTTCATGGCGTAGATTACAACTACAACGTGCTAATAAAAAAATACTTTCTGTTCTCTTTCTAAAAGAGTTAGAAGATAATCGATGGGTTTGTCTACTACGTGGCAAAGCAAAGTTAAAGAAGGGAGAGGTCTTAAGTTATGCCGATGCAAATCAAGCTAATACTAGACAAAATAACGATGGAAATGACGATAGAATGCAATTAGCTAAAAAAATAGAATTTATTTTTGATGGCTCCCACTCTATAATAGAATCTTTGCTAGTTCCTGTTCAAAGGAATAGCACTAAAGCAGGATGGCTCAAAGAAAGTGATGCCGAGGATTACTTTTTTAATTTTGGTGAGACACCAATCCCCCAATATCTAAAACGACCGTCAGAGCTTATCGATAGAGAGCGCTACCAAACCATATATGCAAAAGGGAAATGGAGTGTAGCTGCTCCTACAGCAGGTCTTCATTTTTCATTAGACTTACTAGATGCGATAAAAAAGAAAGGTTCTAATATCGAAGCCCTCAATTTAGAAATTGGTTATGGTACATTTGCACCACTAAAAAAAGAAAATTTTTCTGAAAATAAACTTCATCGTGAAGACTACTATCTAAGTCATCAATTAGCTCAGCTCCTAAATCAAAATATCAAAGGTCGTAAAATTGCTGTTGGCACAAGTACTTTAAGAGCCTTAGAAACAAATTTCCGTAAAAATAAAAAAATATTTAAATCAGGTAAAGATAGTACAAGATTATTTTTAAAACCACCAGAAAATATCATAACAACAGATGGACTAATCACAAATTTTCACCTGCCTGAATCTTCATTACTAATGCTCATCTCATCCTATATAGGTAGTAGAGAAGAGACATTGCGAATCTATGATTACGCAATTAAAGAAAAATACCGCTTCTTTAGCTATGGAGATGCTATGTTAATCCTGCGATAGTTCCCTACTACGTTTAGCGGCAGCTTGAATGGCAAGCATCATGCCATCTGTGAGGCCCCGCTTTCCCCATTCCTGCAGAGCGGATAGCGTTGTTCCTGCTGGGGAAGTTATTTGGGAACGAAGCTCTGATGGACTTATAGACTTTTCTTTAATAAGTTTTAGTGTTGCGTTGATAGTTTCCAGAGTCAAAGACATAGAGAGCTCTTGACCTAAGCCTAGCGAAGTACCTCCTTTAGCAAATGCTTCAATAAAGGAACAGACAAGAGCCGGCCCAGAACCACTCATAGCAGTATAGGCATGAAGCTCTTCTTCGTTCTTGACCATAAAATTATTACCAAGTAAGTTAAAAATCTCTTCACACTCCTGACTTAATTCTTCATTCTCGCAATAGATTGCATTCACGGATTGAGCTATCAAAACTGCAATATTAGGCATAACGCGAGCTAGTTGTGAAGATGAGGCATTAAGCCAATTACAGAGGCTTGATATAGAAACTCCTGCTGCAATAGAAATATATTTTTTATCGCCTTTTAAACTCTTGAGAGCTGATAGCATCTCCTGAGGTTTTACACATAAAAGCAAAATATCGCTTTGCTTTTCTAATCCTAAAGCAGTGGAAACTCTAGTTAAATTTTTAAGTGCTACACCTGACTTTTGTTTTATAACTAAGTCAGATGGATCATAAAAGTAAATTCCCGAGTATTTATTTGATTTTAGAAGACCTACGGCCAAGGCCTGCCCCATTTTCCCTAGACCCAAAATCCCTAGCTTCATTTTGCCTGCCAAACTGTATCACTAAAATAGCCTTTCTCATCTTGAAATGAAG
>JABAAI010000102.1 GCA_014238825.1 Leptospirales bacterium | reverse complement strand
GTCTTAATTTTTTTTATTTGTATATCATTTTCATATAGCTGAAAATTATGTTTACTAAGGCCGTGCAAGTCATGGCCGAGCCGGTCCTTAGCTGAAACAAATACAGAGATGAGAGGGAAATTAGTCTTTTCGATTTTGATAATTTTGCTACTTAGATTGGAAGTTCTTATTCCTATGGGGACAAATGATAGTAGCCGATTTGTTCCGTAATCACTCACATAAAGGATACCACTTCTGTTTATACTAGCGGCAAAGGGGCGTGTAATTAGAGCGTCATTATTTCTTATTTCATTACTTTCTCCTTTTGTCATTTTATCTTTTAATAGGGACCAAGTCTTATTAATAAGATGATAAAAGATGATGCCACTTTCCTCGTCGGCAATGATAAGAGTATTCTTGTTAATCGAGAGTCCTCGTGGCTTTTTTAATAATAGTGAGTTTATTTCACCCAGAAAATTACCATCCAAATCAAAGCGGAGGATACGTCCTGAATCTCTATCAGCAACATATAAAACCTGATCTTTACTGATTGCTAGTCCTGTTGGATGGGAGATAGAATCCATGCCAGCATTCCTGCCCATCTCTAATAGGAAACGTCCTTGATTATTAAATTTTTGAATTCGATTATTTCCTGAATCGGAGACGAAAAGAAAATTTTTATGTGAAATTATATTGCTTGGTCCGTGAAATTCTCCTTTGCCACTTCCAGATTTTCCAAAACTTAGTAGCTCCTTAGTTCCAGAACTAACTCTAGTTGATGAGAAAACGCGGACATTATCTTTTTTATAATCACATACATAAAGTCTTCCACTAGCGTCGACTGTGTTTCCCATAGGATTACCTAGTGAATTATAAAACGGTATAGATATTTCCTCTAGTAAGTTAGCAGAGCTAGAAAGGCGTAGCACATTGGCAGAGGAAAATGAATTTAAATACATTTCTCCTCCCTTAGTAAATGAAATATCTGTAGGACCCTTGAAACTTTTAATACGCCAATCCTTGGCACTAAAAGAACGCAGAAAGGTGTATTTTCCATTTTCACTTTCACCTACTAATTGTTGCCGTAGGAGCTGGCTTCTTTCTTTGATGAGAGGGTAGTTATTATTTGAAACTTTGTCTAAAAACTCCCACTGCTCCAATGCGTTGCCCCAGTTTCCTGAATAATAATAGCTGTCCCCTAGGTAGCGACGAGCAAGATGGAATTGAGGATAGATTTCCAGAGCTTTGTAAAATAACTCTCGAGAAGCATTGTAGCGTTGGCTGTGGTATAGGGCAAGCCCCTTTCTAAAAAGACTGTTTGCATATTGCTCATTGAGACGAAAGCGCGGGACAATAGTCTGGGCAGTATAGAGGGGCGGAAAAAAAATGGCGATGCTAAGAAGTAAAGCTACAGAGCTAAGCGCATAAAGAAACTTTTTTGCCATTACGATCTTAGTATTTATGTTAGTATTTACTTTAGTATTTACGAGTGAGGATAACGTCCACTTTCGTTGTGGTATTGGCTTTAACACTTAGTTTTTTATTATCAAGGGGGAGGGCTTCGGCAAAAGAGGCTTTCAGAAAATAATCTTTGGCAGGTTTTAGATTTAGAAACCAAAATGAACCATCGGATGCTGTTAGCATACTATGAATTTGATTGGTCTGAGCTATCTTAGGCATATAAATGCGGTGTCGTGCTACTGGTCTATCAAAACTCTTTAGGAAGACTTTGCCTTTAATCGTGCCATAACCAGCAAGAGATGCTACAATAAATAGCTTATTATTCTTATTGTCTTTTTCTACTCCAAGGCGTTTTTTTATTACTGGATAACCATCGGCTTTGAGGACAATTTCGTGTACCCCAGTTGGGACATTTTTAATAGTGATTTTAGCAACTCGATTTTTATAAACTTTAGAGCGATGACTATAGACACCTAATGGTATTTGCTCTGAGCTCTGTGCTTTGAGAGCCTTGGCATCGAGCCACTCTATTTTTAGGGGATAATTATGTTCTGAAATGCTTACTGAAATTTTTCGTTTTGTATCGGCTTTTTTATTTTTGGCGATAATTTTCCTAGGATTAGTGTAGCTTGGACCAGCCACAGAACTTTTATAGATAGTAGTATATAAAACAACAGTAGAATTTTTGCTATGTGGTACTACAGCAGGCTCAGATGCTTTTATAGGGTCGCTTGGTTCTAAGACGCTTGGAACTGGCTTGGCCGAGCTAGGTTTTGGAGGTTTTGCCTGTGAAAGTTTTGGAGGTTTTACTTTTGGCGGTGGCGTAGCTCGTCTTTTTCCTGATAATAATATCCCAGAGACATTGCCGCCTATAATCGGAGTCTGTCTATGATTGAATTGACCAGCTTTTTTAATCACTCTTGGTTTTGTCCATTCAAAGGATTCTAGTAGGGTTACTGTCCCGTCTCGATTCAAATCACCATCTTTTGGATTAAGACTTTTGGCAAAATAATAAGAAAAGATACCATGACGAATGGGGTAGCCGATTTCAATGGCTGTTTGATTTGCCGCACTGGAGCCGATGATAGCTCGATTTCCAAAAAACAAATTTTCATCGCCATTTTCAATTACCTTAGCCATTTGTCCCTTTGCTATTTGAATATTACCGCTACCTTTGTTGAGTTTATTTTTGCTGGCAATTCCACCTGAGTGACAAGCATCAAAGATCCAAACTAGTTTCTTTGTTTTAATCTTTTTAATCCATTTACTCAAAAGATTATCCGGTATGTGGGGGCGTTTGTACATGACAAGGAAATTGCGGAGGCCATTGGAGGCTGAAGCATCCTTTTGATATGTTCCGTGTCCTGAAAAATATATCAAAACC
>JABAAI010000101.1 GCA_014238825.1 Leptospirales bacterium | reverse complement strand
GAAGCATGGTACAAAGTATCAAAAACAAATAAAACTGATAATAAATTAAAAATCTATATCCTAGTCGATGAAGGTAAAATCATACCTATCTCTAAAATAAATATTATTGGAGCATCTATTTTAGATTCAGATGATCTCTTAAATATATTAGAGCAAAAGGAAAGTGAAACATTATCAGAAGCTGTTTTTCAAAAAGATAAATTTGAATCAGATAAGTTTCGTATTATATCATTTGCTAAATCACAAGGTCTCTTAAACGCTGAAATTGACCCTAGTAGTACACACTATGAACTTAGGTGGCGTAATCCTAAGAAAAAAGAAGATGGTCGTGTTGTTGTTATCACTTATAAAATAATCGAAGGTGATATTAAGTACTACGCTGGATATTCACTAGAGCATATACCAGAAAAAATTAATCAAGAAATCAATCCTCCAGAAAGAAAAATTAAATCTAATGAACAATTAAAACCAATCTATCCTCCTAAAGGGCTTTTGCGACTTCTTGAGTTTTCTGAATTTGATATTGGTAATTATTTTGATGAGCCACGCTATTTTCGTGATAGGGGAAGATTACAAGAAGCCTACGCTAGCCAAGGATATGTTTTTGCACAAATTCGCCCTTATCCCATAGATTTTAAACTAGAGCAACAAACTCTAAGCCGCTATGAAAAATGTATAAGCAAAAAAGAGCCTCTGAAAAAAGAAGATCTAAAATGTCGCCAAGATGCGAAGCTCCTAAAACTAAAGGAACTAAAAAAATGGCTCAAGAAAAACCCCAGTAAAGAAGGCATCTCTATGCGGCATGTCCACTTTAAGCTGAGTGAAAATAATTTAGCGTATGTAGAAAATATTATTATCAGTGGTAACAAAAAGACCAAAAGCGAAGTGATACTCCGAGAAATTCTAATTAAAGAAGGACAACTCTTTAACTCATCTCTAGTTAATCTAAGCCGACAACGCTTGGTTAATTTACAATTTTTTAGTGAAGTTAATTTGCAGATGCGACCCGGTTCAAGCCAAGATAAAATGAATATTATATTTGAAGTTAAAGAACAACCTACTGGTAATATTTCAGTAGGTGGTACATACAATGTGACCTCAAACTTTGCTCTCAACATGCAACTTGGTGAAAATAACTATGAAGGTTCAGGCCAAAAAGTTAGCGGTCAACTTAACTATGGAATTAACACTCGTTCAATAGCATTGAATTGGACGGAGCCTTGGTTTTATGAAGCATGTTCTAATAGCACCGGCCGTTTCTGGAAAAATATAAAAGATGGTTTTGATAATGCAACAAGTATTGGTGAACTAGTTCTCTTAGCTCAAGATTTACAAAATGAACACAAAGCAATAGGAGATAGCATTCGTAAGCACCTCAAAAAATTTAATAGAAAAGTAAGCGTTGAAGATTTAGACCGCATTAAACTGTACATTAGACGCATTATAATACAAAATGTTTTTGACGAAGAAAAATGCTATCGTGATTTTCGTCGCAAGTGGTCACTAAATCTTGGCATCAGACTTAGCACTTATATAAACGAAAATATTTCTCCAGTAAGTGTAACAGGACTTGGAACTGACCCTACAGAAAAAGTAGAGCAAGAATCAACATCTATCAGTTTTAGCGTTGGTACCTCTCATTCTCTAAATCCTTTTTGGTCGCATGCTCATACTTACTATCCCGCATGGCGTAGTTACTCTCTACCCACTGGACTAGCTCCTGATTCTTATTTCCTATCAGCTCTACAGGGAACACAACTGAAATCTCGAGCAATAAATCGTCTTAGTTTTTCTACTATTGATAATACCTTCAATCCCACTCAGGGCCGAAAGCAAAACTTTCAATTAGACCTTGTCGGGGGCTACTTAGGAGGAGACGATCATTATAATCGTTATACAATTTCTGGAGCAAATTACTTCTGGTGGTTTGATTTTAATTTCGGTGGGGTTTTTAATAATCGTAATCTACGGCGCTGGCGCGTTGTCCAAGAATTCACCTACAAGGGAGTTTACACTCAAGTGGGAAATCCAAAATATAAAAATCAAAACAAAGCCATTAATCCTTACATAGAAAGTACAGACAAATTAATATTAGGAGGAACAGGAAACTGTGTTGATTGTCAGCGCCTGCGGGGCTATACTTCTTTTGATGATAGCTACCCACTCTCTTGGGAAAGACTTGGAGGCCATCATGCTATACTTTTTGGAACGGAGCTAAGAATCCCTATTGAGCCTAGCTTCCTATGGTTTGTTTTATTTATTGATGCAGGTTCATTATACAACACGAGCAGTGATTTATCAAATGGAGAATTAGAATTTTTGGAAATAAATGCAACGAGTGAGTGTGCTAATATCGATAATGACGCCAAACATTATGATAGTTGTGAAGATTGGAATGATCTAGAAAAAACAAAATTATCACTGGACAATATAGCCCTTAATCGCTTTCTATACTCAAGAGGATATGGATTTCGTATTCAAATTCCAATCCTACCACTCCGTTTTTATTGGGCCCAAAAATTATATCATGCTGGCGGTTTTAAATTAGACCCTATACCCGGTAATGATGGCTATGAATTTATTTTTGAGATTGGAGACGTCCCTTTTTAAGCAGTCTCGAAAAGATAATGCCAGATAAAAATTTAAATAAGACCTCGTCTTCTCTTCGCCCTAAACATTATAATGTTATAGTAGTAGGTGGAGGGCATGCAGGAATAGAAGCGGCTTCAGCCTGTGCTCGTGGAGGATTAAATACTCTACTTCTAACTGTCAACTTGGACACCATCGGACAGATGTCATGCAACCCTGCAATTGGAGGCATCGCTAAAGGGCAAATTGTCCGTGAAATAGA
>JABAAI010000100.1 GCA_014238825.1 Leptospirales bacterium | reverse complement strand
GAAGAACAAAATGACCTCCCACATTATTAAGATGATTCACTAAACGAAACATTGAGCTTATACCATCACTGGATATTTTTTCTAATTGAGAAGCCTCAAGTATAAAAAAGACGCAACCATTTTGGGTAAAGCGTTGAAATGAGCGATCAAAATCTCTCGCGGTATGAGTATCTAAGGCACCTTTAATTGAAATTAATTCTAAGAAGCTCGCTCTAATTTGTTCTTTTCTTATTTCGATCATTGCCTGTAGGAAGTTGGTGGATATGGATAGGGAGGCACTCCACCTTGTTCTCCATTGTGTCCTTCATTTTGTTCTTCATCTGGATAGAGTGGAATTGCTTCTGACATATATTCTTGGTATTGATTGGGATTATATTCTGTGGATCTATGGAAGTATTGCCCTGGAGCTTGAGTTGAATAGCCTTGGTGTGGTGTTGCTTGCTTGCTTTGATTAGGTGCTAGGTTCCCTTCATTTGTTTGGTCTATCAACGATTGCTCGGCATAGTAGCTGGGTTTGGCTTGACCAACAAAGACAAAGCAGAAAATTAATAAGCCCAGAAAAGCCGCTGTATAAAAGTATTCTTTTTGATAAAATGTTAATGGACTAAATAAATGTGGCGGGAATTGAAACTCTGTAATAAGATGCAAACTACCGACAGGTCGCGATGAAAATGGCACGTAGGAAACAAGTCCATGGTAATAGGCAAATGATATCTTTTCTGATAGGAGATGTTCTAATAGTAATCCTAGGGGGGGATAAAGATTTGCTACTTCTTCTAGTAAAGGGAAGGCACCAGTTTTTTGATAGCTTAGAGTTTTTGCAATCACGCCATTTTGTTTAGATTTCAAATAAACTTGATAGTATTCTGATTGTCTATAGGAATTACGCATTCCTTTGGAAATGCTGATTGGGTTGCTATGCGCGAGTACTTTGCCTTTCTTGCTTAGAAAAAAGCTTTCTCTAACTTTTAAATTAGGAGATGTCTTTTCCAAGTTTTTTACTAATTGATTCATCAGGTTGGAGACGATGGCTCTTCTTTCTTGCTTCCATCGCTCTGTGGCAAAGGAACCCATAATATCAATTAGTTGTTTACTTCTTGCGATTAAATTTTTTTCATACTGCTCTACCTGGTAGTTCCAGAGAAAAATACCAAGTAAAATTAACAGGCAAGCAAATATCGTGCTTATAAAGCTTGCTAAGAAAAAGCGAAATTTCTTGACTTGATACATGTTCTATGACAGATTGCCTTGTTGAGATGGTGAAGACACAAGTAATCTTCGGCTTTTAGCTAATGAAAGATTACATTTTCTTTTTATTAAAATATACAAATAATAGATTAACATAGATAGATTTTTCAGTTTAAGATAATACATATATAAAATAATGCATTCTTTACCAAAAGAGAAATATAAATCATGGTTGCCACATGGTTTTGATTTACAGAATGCTGAAAAGACAAATAGAAGGTTATGTCTACAAGATAATCTTCGTAAAATTTTTAAAGATAAGGATTACAAGGAGATAACCCTGCCTAATTTGGACTATACAGATACATTTAAACTTACGCGATTTAAAAATAAGCAAAACCCTTTTTTTGAGTTAAGAGCAGGTGATGGCGAGCAATTGGCTGTCTGTTCTGATCTCACTGTGCAGGTCATTAAGGCTGTTGCCAATGGTCGTCTCTTAAGTAATTTTGATAAGAATGATATCCTGCGTTTTTTTTATATGCAACCGGTACTTCATGATCATCCGTGGGGGAGTGGTAAAAAACGTGAAATTATGCAGGCAGGTGTGGAGTTATTGAATTACGATGGCTATGATAGGGTTTTTGAGCTACTTGAATTAGCTAGAGCGTGTGTTGCATCACAAAATTTGGAGGCTCATCTTTTATATGGTGATGTTCGTGTCTTGGAGTTCCTTTTTCGGGATGTGCCTCAAAATTGTCATCAGCAACTATCCTTAGCTTTTCATAACAAAGACATCGCCCTGATACGTTCTTTAAGCCGTGATGCAGGAGTGGACAAATTATTAGAAGAAGTTTTAACAGAGCTTCCTTTGTTATTTGGAGGCAAAAAGGTCATTACAGAATTAAAGCTACTTTGCAAAAAATATCCAGATATTTGTAAAGTACTTACTCAAGCAGAAGCAGTTGAAAACGTTGTTTTTGACTTTAGCATCATGCATGATCTATCTTATTATACAGGCCCTATATTTGAGGCTTATTTGCTTGGGACAAATGAAAAGCTCTTTACTGGTGGAGTTTATGACAGACTTTTATCTAAGTTTTCCAATAGTAAAGATTATTCTGCTTGTGGTTTTGCTATAGATCTATCATTATTAGTAGAGAAGAGTAATTATGCTTAGAGAACAAAATTTTAAATCAAGGGAGGTTTGATAAATGAGTGCAAAGTTAATATTGGGAACACAGTGGGGAGATGAGGGCAAAGCTAAGTTTATTGATTATTTCAGTAAGTCCATCGATGTAATTGTACGTTATCAGGGAGGAGCTAATGCGGGTCATACTGTTAAAGTAGATAATGAAAGCTATGTCTTTCATTTGATACCTAGTGGCATTCTCTATCCTGATACCATTTGTGTTTTAGGGAATGGAGTGGTGATTGATCCCATATCTTTTTTAGATGAAATTGCTTACTTGGAAGAAAAGAATATACCAAATGCAAAAGAGAGAATAATTATTTCTGATCTTGCGCATATAGTATTGCCAATTCATCTTAGCCTTGATAAGGCTTCAGAGGAGATGGCCGCTAAGAATAAAATAGGAACAACTCTACGAGGGATAGGGGCTTGTTATGGTGATAAGGTCACTCGAGCAGGTTTACGGATTGCGGATATTTTGGATGAAAAAGTTGCTGCAGAACGTTTAGATTATATTCTTGAAATTAAAAATATTACATTAACTAAAGTCTATGGTTTGCCAGAAG